>CAJQND010000159.1 GCA_905479595.1 uncultured Hyphomicrobiales bacterium | reverse complement strand
CCGCCAAAGAACCCGGAGATATTGCGGCTTGTCAAAGAACGCCTGATAACTCCCCAGGCTCCATTCTGATTGCCCTTGCGGTCCGGTCTCAACAGTGAAGCTAAGCCCGAAAACCATGAGAAACGGGAAAATCAGCGCCACGATCATCAAGATCATCGCGGGCGACAGCAATGCATAACCACGCAACGCCGGCGTTTGACGCCAGAGTTTGGTCAGTACACCAGGCTGTTTGGCTGTCGTTGAAATAATGCCCCCGCATTCACCCTGATTATTGGTTTGACCTTTGTCTGAATGTGCCGGTCAACGCACCTTAATTTAATTTTTGTATGACGATATGTTTATTATACAAGATTAATATGGTACACAAGTCAAGTTCAGGTGATAAAATGAAGCGGTAAACGTTCGGTCTGAACAAAACGGGAGACGGGTTAACGCCCCGAACCCGGGACAGGGAAAACGGAAATCATGGTAGGCAGAATTTCTGCACACGATAACGGATCACTGCTTGTAGAACGCGAGCAGCTGACTTTGCGTGAACGCACGGCTGGGATGCTGCGCAAGGCCATTATCAGTCATCGATTTCCACCAGGCACACACCTCAAGGAAAGAGAACTTTGTGAATTACTCGGCGTCAGCCGAACATCCATTCGTGAAGCGCTTCGTCATCTTGAATCAGAACATCTGATCAAAATGGTGCCCCATAGGGGCCCGGTTGTGGTCTCGCTTACTGCACAAGACGCGCATGATCTCTACCAGGTTCGCGCTTCTCTTGAAGGGCTGGCCGGTGAACTTTTTGCAAAAAATGCCACCGCAGAACATATTGCCGAATTACAAAAAACTGCGGAGGTGATGGCCATTTCCGCGCGCAATGACGACCCCGAAGAAACTCTCAATATTATCAATAAATTTTTTAACATCCTTTTTGAAGGTTCGGGAAATCAAGTGTGCACCCAGTTCGTGCACTCTCTAAACACCAGAATATCCATGTTTCGCCGTATGACGCTCGTTAGCGAGGGGCGTTCTAAGGCGATGATGGATGAGATTGAGGAAATTGTAAGTGCCGCCACCGCCAAGGATGGTGCCAGGTTAAAAGAAGCTTGCATTGCCCATGTTGAAGGCGCACGTGCTGCACTGATCCCTCAATTGACCAATAGCCAACCAGGTGTTTCCGGCACCGGAAAAACAAATTCAATCACATAAGACACCACCAAGGGAGAGAACTATGCCGAAACCAATTAATTCATCACTTAGTAGACGTACAATATTGAAGTCACTGGCCGCGCTCGGAGTTTCATACTCCGTGATGCCTGTATTTTCCAATCCGGCAAAAGCAGCAAACGAAGTCCATTACCACACGTGGTCGGGATATGATTCAAAAGAACTGCTTAAGCCATATATCGACAAATATGGCGGCATGCCGGAAGTCAGCCACATCGCCAGCGAGGAAGAATCCTTCACAAAAATGAAAACCGGATGGGCACCAGACCTTATCCATCCAGGCAACTATAATGTGAGAAAGTTTCTTGATGCGGGCTTGATCAAACCTATCGACACGTCGCGTTTGAAAAACTGGGAAAACATCATCGAAAGCGTACGTAAGGATGATTCCTGCTTTATGGACGGGGCGCAATACATGATCCCGACCGAGTACGGCAACAGCTCGATAATCTATCGCAAGGATCTGGTCGACAAGAGCTTTGCGGAGAACCCTTCATGGGCGATCTTGTATGATGAGAAATACAAAGGCCGGCTTGCCAATTATGAAACCGCCGCAGCTGTCGTGCAGTGCGCCGCTTTGGTACTTGGGTATGAAAATATCTATGACCTCACTGATGAGCAGCTTGCGGAAGTGAAGAAACTCGCTTCGAAACAACGCGACATGCTGCGCATGTACTGGTCAGACGCAACTCAGCTTGAACAAGCCATGGCGTCTGGTGAAGTTGTTGCGGCCTATGGCTGGAACGCTTCTCTTGTGAACTTGAAAAAACAGGGCGTTGATGTGGAAATGGCCGTACCAAAAGAACGTATGTTCACCTGGATTGCCGGTTTCACAATGCACAAAAATGTCAAAAACGAAGATGCAGCCTATGACCTGATTGACGCCTGGAGCTCGGCTGAATCAGGCGCCTGGTTGATGGAAAACTACGGCTATGGATCGACCAACCTCAAAGCCTATGAAAAAGCCGATGCGAAGAAGCTCGCTGATCTTGGCATCTCTGATCCGGTGGCAGTGTTGAGCAATTCATTGTTCTTCAAATCTCTGGATCCGGCGGTCGAGAAAAAATATCAAACCTTGTTTGCTGACGTTCAAGCAGGCGGATAATCTGGCTTAACGAAACACGGGCGGCAACGAAGTTTGCCGCCCGTTCTTTATCTAGCAACGGCATGAGGAACGATTATGAACGATCTTGACCTGTGCTACTTGCCTGGCCATGCGGCCATAGAAAAATTCAAAACCGGCAAACTTTCACCTCGCGATATTCTCAACGCCCAGATCGCCCGTGCCGGTGCTACAAACCCTGCTGTAAATGCTTTTACTGATACCTATCATGATGAGGCCATGGCCCAGGCCAGGGCTGCGGAAGTTGTCTATGCCAAAAATCCAGACCAGGCGCGACCACTGGAAGGCTTGACCCTTGCGGTAAAAGACAGTCAGGCCCTCGCAGGCAAACGTTCAACTCTTGGCTCGCTTATTTACCAGAACAATGTCGCCACAAACACCAGCGCTGCCGTTCAAAGGCTGCTGGATGCTGGGGCAATTGTGATTGGCAAAACAACAGTTCCTGAGTTTTCCAGCGCTGGGGTCACCACAAGCAAACTTTTTGGCACGACCGGAACCCCGTGGAATACTGCCTATACTTCTGGCGGGTCATCCGGCGGGTCGGCAGCCGCACTTGGTGCAGGAATGACCACCCTTGCAACAGGATCAGATATAGCGGGTTCCATTCGCGTTCCAGCAGCCTGTTGCGGGGTCGTGGGGTATAAACCGCCATATGGGCGCATTCCTGGCGCACCGCCTTTTAATCTGGATTTTTATTGCCAAACCGGTCCGCTGGCGCAAAATGTTGGCGATTGTGCCTTAATGACAAATGTTATGGCAGGTGCGCACCGCGATGATATCGCGACGCTGCGCGAAGACTTTAACCTGCCCACAAACTGGGAAAATATCAAAGGCTGGAAAGTTGCCTATTCGCTCGACCTCGGATTTTTTCCCATCGCGCCCGAAGTGCGCCAGGGTGTGCTGGATACGGTGGAGAAACTGCGCAGCCTCGGGGCGCAAGTTGAGGAAGTAAACCTCGGCTGGACATCGGATGTGACCAATGCAGCAGCGGCCTATCTCGATCATCTTTTTGGCCGTGAACTCGCCAGAAATTATGAACAATATGGCAATATGCTTTGCGACTACAACGTATTCTACGCCAAACGCGCCGGGGCATCTGATGCGGAAACGTTTCTGGCGACATATGAGATGGCGGCAAAACTGTACGCCGATATGGCACCAATACTGGATGAGCATCACGCCTTCATCTGCCCGACGATTGCGACGAACGAAGTGCGGGCAGATGCAAAACCCTGGGAAACCATGCTGGTTGATGGCACCGAGATTGTGACGGATTTTGACTGGGTTCTCAGTCACCCGTTCAACATGCTGAGTCGCTTGCCGGTGTTAAGCGTGCCCGCGGGGTTAGCCTCAAATGGTCTACCCACAAGCATTCAGATTATCGCTCGCAGTTTTGACGATCACCGGGTGTTTCAACTCGCCGCCGCGTTGGAGAAAATTTCTCCGTGGCTTGATTGCGATGCGCGGCGGCCAATGGTGAATATGGCGTAGGACCATCTATTTAGTAATGATCTCCGGCCCCATAAGCGATGTGGGCAACCAGGTCGAGATCCACGGCACATAGGTTACCAGGATCAAGAACACAAACATAATCCCTACCCAGGGCATTGCCGCCTTGACGACCCGCATTACCGACATTTGCGCTACCCCGGCCGTGACGAACAAGTTCAATCCGACAGGCGGGGTGATCATTCCGATCTCCATGTTAACAACCATGATGATGCCAAGATGGATCGGGTCAATGCCCAGCTCAATCGCAATCGGAAACACCAGTGGTGCAACGATAACAAGCAAACCGGAAGGCTCCATAAACTGGCCACCGATCAACAGGATAATATTGACAATTATCAGGAACATGATCGGGCCAAACCCGGCTGCCAGCATGACCTCGGTAATGATCTGCGGGATCCGCTCCTCAGTCAGTACATGTTTGAGGATCAACGCGTTGGCGATGATGAACATCAACATGATGGTCAGTTTGCCAGCCTCAAACAGTGACTTTTTGGTGTCAGGATGAAACAGCACCGTTATCAGTGATTGTGGTTTTTTGAACAGCGACAGGCTTTCTCCGTCGCCACCACTGAGCGGGCCCATATCGCGATAGACAAAGTTCGCGATGATGAAGGCATAGATTGCGGCAACCGCAGCGGCTTCTGTTGGTGTAAAGATGCCGCCATAAATGCCACCAAGAATAATGACTATCAGTAAAAGGCCCCAAACCGCATCGCGGGCAGAAGCAAATACTTCGCCCCACCCAGCCCACGGCTGCGACGGCAGGCCTCTCACTTTTGCAAATATGTAGATGCCACCCATGAGCATGAAGCCTGCAAGAAGTCCCGGGATAACGCCTGCAAGAAACATTCTGCCGACCGAAACATCGGTCGCAGCGGCATAAACCACCATCACGATGGAAGGTGGAATGAGAATGCCAAGTGTTCCCGCATTACAGATCACGCCAGCAGCAAAATCTTTTGTGTAGCCAACCTGGCGCATGCCGGCGATGACAATCGTGCCGATAGCAACAACTGTTGCTGGAGAGGAACCAGAAAGGGCTGCAAACATCATGCACGCAAAAACCGATGCAATCGCGAGGCCGCCCTGAAAATGCCCAACCACGGCGATGGCAAACCGGATAATCCGTCGAGCAACACCGCCGGTGGACATAAAAGTAGATGCAAGAATGAAAAAAGGAATGGCCAAAAGAGTGTAATGACCATCAAAGGCCGAGAACATCGTTTGTGCAATTGAAGCCAATGATCCATCTGAATGGATGAGCAAAAAGATAATGCTCGACAGGCCCAGCGAAACGGCAATCGGCACACCAATCAACATTAGTCCGATGATGAGAGCAAAAAGGAGAATAATGGCCATGGATCAGCTCTCCTTTCCCGGGTTGCCGGGCTGCTCAGCAAGAGCCTCCTCAAGCAGATCTTCACCTTCATGAGATGCAATCAGCAAGTCTTGATGGCCGCCCATCACCCGCCATGCCGCTTGTATGAACCGAAAGGTCAACAACGCCATACTGAGGGGCATCACAAAATAGGGAATAAACCGGGGAAGCTTTTCGTAGCGCTCACCTTCGTTCAACCAGGTTGCAAAAAACTGCAAAAAGTCAGGCATCGGAATGTCATTGGTTTCAAGGAAGGCTCGTTTGGTGGCAAACGGATACCAGTAGTCCCAGCCGCCTTTGAGCATCAATACCCCAAAAGCCACACATGCCAGGGCCGCCAACATGGTCAAGAACTTGCGCATGCCGCGCGGCAGCATTTGCACCACAACATCCACGCCAATGTGAATGGAATGTTTCACCGCATAAGACGCGCCCAACAAAACCATCCAGGCAAAGAGAAACACTGTAACTTCCAGTGCCCACAAAATATTGGTGTTAAAAATATAGCGTGCGATAACATTGGCGAACGTAATCAGGGTCATAAGCCCCAGAAACACTGCAATCATTGTTTCTTCAAAATTATCGACCGCCTCGGACCAGCTTCTTTTTTGTGCTTCCGCCATGCCGTCCCCCACCGGAAATTGGAAAAGAAATTCTGACTGCGCCGCCAGTTCTTGCAGCGGCGCAGTCTGTTCCTGTCTTAAACCGTAACGGATTTAACTGCCTTCGTTGGCAGCCTGGGCAGCTGCAATAAGCTCTGCGCCGATGTCACCTTCAAACTTGCCCCACACAGGTTTCAAGGCATCAACCCAAGCGCCGCGCTGTTCTGGCGTAAGCGTGTTCACTTTGCCGCCGGATTCAATGATCTTCTGCTTGTTGGCTTCGTTCACAGCAGTGGATTCAGCGTTGCGGGCCGCAGTCACTTCCATGAGAATCTTCGCAAACTGATCGCGAACTTCCGGTTTCAAACCATCCCACCATTCAGAGGATGCTACGACCAGATAGTCGATGATGCCGTGATTGGTTTCGGTAACGCTGTCCTGAACTTCAAAAAATTTCTTGCCATATATGTTCGACCAGGTGTTTTCCTGACCATCGATCACCTTGGTTTGCAGACCGCCATAGACTTCCTTGAACGACATCTTTTGCGGGTTGGCACCAAGCTGGGTAAACTGGGCAACCAGCACATCAGATGCCTGCACGCGGAACTTCAGACCTTTTGCGTCTTCTGGCTTGATCAGTGGGACGCTGGCCGACATTTGCTTCATGCCATTGTGCCAGAATGCCAGGCCCTTCAGCCCGCGGCGCACCATGGAGTCTTTAAGCTTCTCGCCGTCAGGTGAGTTCTGAAAACGGTCTACAGCATTCACATCGGTAAACATGAACGGGAGATCAAAAATGCGGAACTTCTTGGTGAATTTTTCAAATTTCGAAAGAGATGGTGCCGCCAGATGCACATCACCATTCAACATGGCTTCCAACACTTTGTTATCGTCATAAAGGCTTGAGTTCGGAAAAACCTGCATACAGGCTTTGCCGTTCATTTCCTCGTTCACACGCTTTTCCAGCAATGTGGCGGCAATGCCTTTGGGGTGTTTGTCCGTATTGGTCACGTGGGAAAATTTGATGACCAACTCACCAGAATCACAATTGGCAAGTGCGCCTGTCGCGGTAAACGCCAATAAACTGGCCGCGAGAGCCGCATATTTAAGGGTACGCATAGAGTATTCCTCCAAAAAATCTGTTTAATTCCGTGGGCATTCGGCAATCGCCAAATACACTGGGTGCCATTAAACGAAAACGAAAAGGCATGTGCAACCGGGTAAAATGGCGTACTCAATTTGCCGCAGGCAAAAAATGACCGAGGCGATCTTTAGTGCAGAAAATTGTTCTACTGCTTATGGAAGGATGTAGTTCATCCAGGCTTGCATCCTCATCATGACCTTGCGGATGATGTGGGTGGCGCTTACCTGGTCTGTGTAGATCGCAGCAGTACCGACAATACCGCCATAAAACTTGGACTTGTCCAAATTTTCAGCTTTCAGAGTTAAAATAGCGCCAAATGGTTCGGCAGGCTGCTGAGCGTTAGGGGCCGCAGGCACAAGCCCGCTTGCCTGCAATTGGCCAGATGGTGTTATGGCCACAATGTTTTCAACCTTCGCTTTGAACGTTTTTCCCGGATAGAGGTTAAAAACAACTTCTGCTTCCTGACCTGGTTTCACATAGCGTAACCGGCGTTGGGAAATTCCAACCGAAAGCCTGACAAAGCCCGTATTTACGAAGGCAACCCAACTACGCAAGGGAATATTTGCTACCCGCTGACCAACGCGCAAACTGAGACCGACGACAAACCCGTCTGATGGAGCTCGAACGACTGTTTGTTCTAGATTGTATACTGCGTTATCCAGTTCAGAGCGCAGGCGGGCGACCGCAGTGTTAACCCCGTCAATTTCAGATTCGTAGGCAAGAAGCGCCTGGCGTTTTGTAGCTTCAGCACGGTCCACTGCAGACGCCGACGCAACAAACCGTAATCGCCGGTTTTCCACGTCCAGCTCAGAAAATGGCTGCGTTTTGGATTTGTTGGCTGTGGCGTAACGTTCATATTCCTGCTGTGCCTGATCCCGTGCTGCTTCTGCTTCTTTAACGCCAGCTTCAGCCGCCAGCAATGCTTCCTTGAGCTGCGGCACTGCCTGCTCGGCTTCGGCGAGCGCTGCCTTTTTCGCATCAACCGCATACTTAAACGGCGCCGGATCGATCTTGAAAATTGGGTCACCGGCTGCCATCGGCACATGCGGGTTTGTTGAAATCTCAATCACCTCGCCGCTAACATTGGGAATGATTTCCACAACACCCTGATATACCCGCGCAGCACCCGAGGGCGCGCCCCACTGCATGGGAATAAACAACACAATAAGGAGAAGAAGCATCCACAAAAGCGGGCTTAGCTTCCAGAACAGGGTCAGCTTGATGACCCCTAGCTTGATCAGCGCAAAAAGCAATCCAACGTAGAGGAGGGTAAGGAAAATAATCATTCGCCGGAACCCTTTTCAGCTACGCCCGTTTCGTCTGCCCGTGTATATGCCCAAATAAAGGCTATCGGGCTTAACAACCCCATCGTTATTGCACCCCACCAACCGCACACATTGATCGCATCGGCCTGGGGGTGATTGCGCGCACGGGCGATTTTACCTGGCATCATGCCAAGCATGACCCACACGCCCAGTCCGCACAGGGTCAGGGTAAGAAGAATAACAAGCGCGAAAATATCCAGCCCGGTCATAGACGGTTCTCCAGCCCAACCGTTGATCTTTACTTATATCACGACAACTCAAGTGCCTTTGCAACACACTTTTGCAGAGGTTTGCCTATCCATTTGATGATCTGGTATCACAATGCAACCCGTACTAAGCTTTGAAACCAGCAATTAAATTTTGCAAACAGGAATTACCCATGTCGATCCGACCGGTAAAATACATCAGCAGCGCCAAGCCAACAACGGAAGGCGCAGGTGTAAAACTCCATCGCGCCTTTGGGTTTGGCGAAACGGACGCCTTTGACCCATTCCTGTTGCTTGATGATTTCCGCAATGACAATCCACAAGACTATCAGGCCGGGTTCCCCTGGCATCCGCATCGTGGAATAGAAACCATCACCTATGTTTTGGCAGGTTCAGTGGCCCATGGAGATAGCCTGGGCAATCAGGGCGCACTTGGCGCAGGGGATGTTCAATGGATGACTGCGGGCAGTGGCATCATGCATCAGGAAATGCCTTCCGGCGATGCAGATGGCCGAATGCACGGATTTCAGCTTTGGGCGAATTTACCCTCATCTCTTAAAATGACCGAACCGCGCTACCAGGATATTACCAGCGGGGAAATTTCCGAAATCATCGACGATGACGGCACAAGTGTAAAAATTATCTGCGGTGAATTCTGGGGCAAACGGGGACCAGTGGAAGGTATTGCTGCTGATCCACGCTATCTTGACGTGTGGATTCCGCCCGGCAAACGCAAGATTCTACCAGTTGAACATACTCGCCAGGCCTTCGCTTACGTCTTCCAAGGTTCGGGTAATTTCCGCGACGCGTCTGAACCATTCGGCGTTTTGACCGAAAAAGAAGGCCCGCAAGGTGAATACCTGGCGCGCGAGCAGACAGGCAACCGGTCGCTCGTAATGTTTGACAGTGGCGAGGAAATTACAGTTCAGGCGGGCGATGAAGGCATCCGCTTCCTGCTGATATCTGGAAAACCCATCCGCGAGCCGGTCGCATGGTACGGGCCAATTGTGATGAACACAGAAAACGAACTTCAACAAGCTGTCTCAGAATTACAAAATGGAACTTTCATAAAACATGATTGAACGGATTTGCGGGGTGCCGTTTTCGGTTGGCAATGCGCCATCAGCGTACTACACATTCGGCTGACTTTTCAGACAACAGAACAACTGGACCGGGCCCGTGCAAAGCAAACACGTTGCCGACATTACCGGATATGCAAATTCTGCAGCATCTCTTTGGGCAGCGGTGGATGAGGTTTTGGTTGAGATGGTGCCCGCTCCGCTTGGGCTTCAACCAAATGAATACATTGTTGTTTCCTGGACAGACCGGCCATATGGAGAACTGGAAACTCTTAAGGTGGCTTCGGTTCATGACGGATCACAGATCGCAGTGCGTCTT
>CAJQND010000158.1 GCA_905479595.1 uncultured Hyphomicrobiales bacterium | reverse complement strand
CCGACATACCTGTCACAAGCGCTGTCGCTGCAAAGGCCGCAACCAGAATGATCGAGATCCAGTTGGATATCGTCATGGTGAATATATCTGTGACCGCAGCTGCAATAATAAGAGCTGGAAACAGTAAAAGAATTAGAATATCGGCCAAATCTTCCTCCTGGCGGAAAACCACATAATTGCGGGGCATATATCCCAACCCCGCGTTTGCATCGTCAGGCCAGTATGGAGAGGTGGTGTAAATCTGAAGTAAAATTTCCAAGAAAATTTTAATAAAACTGTACGATCAGTAATTTTGTCACGGCTCATAAAACACAAAAAACAACCGGCAGAATTTCTGCCGGTTGTTCTCTTCCAGTATTCCTGGAAACAATGACTACAGACTATGCTGTACGCCGTTGGCGGGTGCCAATATCTGGACCCACTTATTGATTACTGAGGTGCTGGATCAGCAGCACCACCACCATCACCGGCAAGCCCATCGGCAACAGCAGTAAAGGTTGTGTTCAAGTTCGTGCCAACCGTAGTGACAACAGTCACGATTGCAACAGAGATACCTGCAGCGATCAGACCATATTCGATTGCGGTTGCACCAGATTCGTCTTTAAGAAAACGTGAAAGCATAGTTTGTACTCCTTACATACTCATTTTACTAACAGCACCAGTCCGGTTCAGATAAACGCTTCTGCGCCGGAACTGTTACCAAATTACCCCGTAGGTTTTAACACGAAGTTAAACCGTCACTTCTTTACGTTTACTGTATTGATTCATTTTATTGTTGGTTAAACTTGTGTAAATCTTGCTCAATACTATTTTTATACCAAGTAAATATAAGTATATATTTTTTTATACTTATATAATCGGAACACATTGGTTAACGCCAAATTACGCGCAGGTTACATCGAAGATCAAAGCAAAAGCACTCAGAGCCTAATCGGCGAATTATTCGATGTGAAAATCATGCAAGCACCCCAAAACAATCAGCAGACATTATATATAGGGGCGCGTTTTACTCTCTCCACATGAGGAAAATAGTATTTTTATTCTTGTCGTAAGCCTTCTTTCATCATTTTGCGTTCTTTTATTACTCGAAAGAGCGCAACGCTCGCCTTGAAGACAAGAGGAATACCCGATGAATAGAGATGCCAATTTTATCCGCGCCACCTTAGCCGGGCTCGGCCTGCTTGGTTGTTTGGCTCTTGCCACAGCCGGTTCCATCACTGCTGCAGAAGCAGGCTCGACAGTTCAGGTACCAGTTGATCAGGCGCGCGTGATCAAGCTTACCGGACAACCAGGAACTATTGTTGTCGGCAATCCCTCCATTGCAGATGTCAATCTGCGCGGAGAAAAGCTTTTGGTGGTACAGGGGAAAACATATGGCACGACAAATGTCATTATTCTGGCCAAAGACGGCGAGCAAATCGCCAATATGGACGTGCTCGTTGGCGCTTCCAACAAACACGGCCTTGCAATTTACTCCAGTGCCGGGCGCAGGTCTTTCCGTTGCAAACCATTTTGCGAAGGTGAAATGAACGCAGGAGATGCGGCGGGTTTCTTTGATAAGGTAAAGAAGCAGAACACTGCCAAGAGCAAACAGGCTGCAAGCGAATCCGGGCCACAGTCTTCTGAAAACTAAACTCTACTACAATTCATCTATTCTCAATGGCCGTTGAATTTCAGCGGCCATTTTCTTTTTGACAAAAAAGCACCTTTCCGAGCGACCCAGACACGCGTAGAACGTTAGTCTTGGTTAGGGTCAGGAACTCATTAATAATCTGCAATTCTGTCTCTACAGGAGGGAGCGAATGCAAAGCCTGCCTGCTTCGTTGGAAAGTCTTGAAAACCGAGCGGTATTTTTCGCCTTTCCTCCTTGCTGGCAGGATTTGCAGTCTGCGCAGAATGGAGACTATTAATGAGTCCTGACCCTAGGTAACATGACACAGCACACACCAGACAAACCACACTCAGAACCAGCGCAGTCTTGGCGGGCATGGCCAATTTTTGCGCTTGGATGCCTGGCGTTTGGGTATGCATTTTTTCAACGAGTCACACCCTCTGCAATGGTCGCAGACTTGATGCGCTCATTCGACGTCGGTGCCGCTGTGCTTGGAAATCTGTCTGCGCTCTATTTCTATTTTTATGCCGGGCTTCAAGTGCCCATCGGCTCGCTGATGGACAAGTGGGGAGCCCGGACCATGCTCTCTCTTTCTATGTTGCTCGCGGGGCTTGGCAGTCTGGTGTTTTCTCTCGCACCCGGAATCGAGATTGCCTATCTCGGAAGAGTATTGGTTGGAATTGGGTCTGCGGTTGCCTTCGTTGCCACGCTGGCCCTGGCGGCACGCTGGTTTCCGACCAACAGGTTTGCGTTCCTCTCCGGGGTTACGATGTTCAGCGGCTTAATTGCCGGCGTTGCCGGGCAAGGCCCAACTGCCAGCCTCGTTCTTGCGTATGGTTGGCGGGAAGTGATGTTCGCGGCCTCGGTTTTTGCGCTTTGCTTATCGGCAACAATTTGGCTTGTGGTGCGAAATTCTCCAAACGAACTTGCCATGCGCCAGCCGCGCAAAGCGAAATCTGCGCCCAAGCATTCAGTATTACAGAATTTTCGTGAGGCTTTGAGGAACCGGGAGGTTTGGACAATCGGCATGATCGCCATGGCATGTTCTGGTCCGATGTTGGCATTTGGCGGCCTGTGGGGAGTGCCCTACCTTTCCATGCGCTACGGCCTGCCACGCCCGGAAGCCGCAGGATATGCATCTTTAATGTTCGTCGGTTTTGCCTGCGGCGCGCCCCTTGGCGGTTGGATTTCCGACACCTTGCAGCGGCGGAAACTTCCATTGCTTTTCGCCTCCGCAATGAACGTTGTCTTTATTGCTGTTCTTTGTTTCGGCCCTGATATGAGCCTCACGGCTACGGCAACTTTGGTTTTTCTTCTCGGCCTGAACGGCTCTGCAATGGCCAGCACCTATGCATTTGCCAAAGAAGTGAGCCCGCCACACATCCACGGGTCTGTTACCGGCCTGGTCAATATGATGACTGTTGGAGCGGGCGCAATTCTGCAACCGATTATTGGCGTGCATCTTGAGTGGCTTTGGGACGGAACAACTAAAGACGGCGTACCTGTTTATTCTGCGGCAATGTATGAAACCGCCTTTTTAAGCATCTTGCTCATTGCCGGTTTCGGCTTAGTGGCCGCAGCGCTTACGACCGAAACCCATTGCCGCCAAAGATCGTTTCCGGAATCTAAAGCGCAATAGTGCGCTTCTCTTGAGATGAGCGGTAGATGGCGTCTTCAACTCGCAGGTTGGTCAAATAGTCTGCCGCTTTGTTTTGCAGCGTCGAACCGTTCAGCAAATGATCAACGACGTGGGCCTGAAGCCGGAAAACACAATCGCCGCCAAAGCCCTCATTTGACCAGTCATAATTATGCTGCACACTCTCATTTCGACCGAATTGGCGATGGAAAATTTCGCCGTCGCCGGTAAGATTTAGAGTGCCACCTGATCCATCGATTTGCATCTCCCCCATGGTCAGGCGGCGATTGTGGGCTGAATGATCTGAAAGCCGGTTACCGTCAAAAAGCCCCCTCTTTCCACCTTCAAAATCAAAGATGATCAATCCGGCATCTTCTCCGGAAATTGCTGGGTTGAGTTGCGTCAACCGTGCCGTCACACTGGTCACTTCGCCTAGCAAAAACCGGAAGACATCCACCCAGTGAATGGCGGTTTCATGAACCAGAAAGCGTGGCATATTCTGAAAATATGGCTGGCGTTCAAGATATGCATTCGGTCCCTGACCATCACCAGGGCGCAACCTGAACGTGACCTGGTATAGTTCATCAATTGCTCCGGAGACAAGCAGGTTCTTGAGCGCTCCGTACCAAGGCTGAAAGCGGAAATTTTCATGCACCACGCATAGGCTGTCAGCATCTTCGACTACTTTGACCAGAGCTTCCGCCTCATCCAGGGAAGTACAAAAGGGTTTTTGGCAGATCGCAGGAATGCCTCGAGCGGCGGCGGCGGATACAAATTTAAAATGCGTTTCTGGCGGGGTAATTATGTCCACCAGATCCAGGCTTGTTTCATCGAGCATCATTTCAAAATCGGTAAATGCATCGCAACTGCTGAACCGGGAGGCAGTTTCGCCAGCCGCAACTTCATCGAGACTACAGCATCCAACAAGTTCAACCGGTAGCCGCGCCCAGGCGGCATAGTGAAACTGACTGAAAAAACCGGTCCCGGCGGTAGCCAGCCGTAAGGGTTTTCCACTCATGTGCCAAAACCCCAATGGCTTGGTTCAAGTCCAGCAATTGGCGAATTAAACATCGCAATCCGGTCGCCCAGCAAACAACCGAGATAGGCAGTGCGCAAGCCTGCACCACCAAATGCCAGACTGGAAACATTACGCAACACTTTGCCCTTGTTATCATCAAGATGCGGACGGCCCATTTCACCCGATTGAAATGCTGCTTCAACCCAATTCAGAAATGCCTGATCGCAGTCTTCCATCATAACAGTCTGGCGTCCTGCTGCGTCTACACGAACAATTCTGTTGGATACAATTGACGTAATCCAAAACCCGTCTTCAGCATCAAAGGTCAACCCATCCGGGAAAATACCCGCGCCGTATTCGGCAATCACCTGCCGGTTTATCAGGCTGCCATTTGCAGCGATATCAAACCGTGTTGTGCGGCGCGCAAAGGTTTCGTTGACGAAAAACTGCCCGGTTTGCGGATGCACCAGCCCTTCATTCGTGTACCCAAGGCCATCTGCAACAATGCGTGCAAAACCCTTATCATAGAGAATGGCGAAACCGGTATTCGCTGTATTGCGGTAATCATCGCCGCGCGGGTGAACTCTGGTGCTTACCGTGATCCAGATGCGGTGCTGGCTGTCTACATGTACATAATTGGTAGGCGGCAAAGGCACCCCACCAACTTCCAAAAGAAACGGCTCCAATGACCCGTCCGTTTTAAGCCAGAACACCCCGCCATCACCATCGCCTAAATGCGCCAGCAACCAGCCGCCTTGCGGATGAATGGCGATACCGTTTGGTTTAGGGGTGAAATCTCCTTTGGCCAAGACACTGTGCTGGTGGCCATCTGGAGCCACTATCGTGACCCCGCCCCGCCAATCTGCCACGTGGAGGCTGCCGTCTGGCATAGTGAGAACGCATTCCGGGCGAGCAAGGCTTTCACCGGAAAATGTAATGGCGTCGAGTGCAATCATCTTCTTTTGCATGCCCTCCATGCAGATAATTCATGTGCAACCGCTCAATGTATACGTTAGGTTTGCACTGGTTCATAGGTTTTTGAGGCGAATATGAAAGTTGTTATCACTGGCGGCACCGGATTTATCGGCTTGCGCCTGGCGCGGAGCCTGCTGCAACGCGATCATCTTACCGGCCCGGACGGTAAACCCGCAATAATAGATGAAATGGTGCTGTTTGATGCCGTTGAACCTGTTGAACGACCTGCAGGGCTTGATGCGCGCGTTTCAATCGTCTCCGGCGACATATCCGATGGCGAAACAGTGCGCGATCTGGTGGACCGGGATGATATTTCAATCTTCCATCTTGCCTCGGTTGTCAGCGGCGGCGGTGAAAAAGACTTTGACCTCGCAATGCGGGTGAACCTGGATGGCGGGCGTCATGTTTTTGAGGCCGCCCGGTCACGCCAAGGGACACCGAGAGTGGTTTTTGCAAGTTCTATTGCAGCCTTCGGAGGCGATGATATGCCCGAAAAGGTGGGCGATAACACCAAACAAAACCCGCAAACCACCTATGGCATGACTAAGTCCATCGGCGAGATGATGATCAACGACTACACGCGCAAGGGCTTTCTTGATGGGCGTTCCGCGCGCCTGCCAACAGTGATCATCCGCCCCGGCAAGCCAAATGCAGCGGCCTCATCCTTCGTCAGCGGTGTTTTTCGCGAACCCTTAAACGGTGTGGACTTTGTATTGCCGGTCAAGCTGGAAACACTGATGCCGGTCCTCGGCTATCGCGCGATTGTCGATGGCATTATCGCCTTGCATGAACTACCTGGTGAGCGACTGGGCACGGACCGAGCAGTGTCCCTTCCTGCACTCAATGTATCGGTGGCTCAGATGATTGAGGCGCTAAATACGGCCGCAGGCGAGCGTTCCTTGGGCAAAATCTCCGTTCAACCAGATCCGTTTATCGAAGAAATCGTTGCCAGCTGGCCGCTTGGAACTCATTTCGCCCGCGCAACAAACCTGGGTTTACCTCGCGAAGACAACCTTGAGGACATTGTGTCCTATTATATCGCCGATTATCTGGAAACCAGCTAGGCCTGAACCCTATGGATGATGCAAAAACGCGGATGGGCGGTATTGCCCTGACAATCTGCGCCTTTATTCTTTTTGCCGGCCTGGACTCGTGCGCAAAGTATCTCGGTGCGAGCTTGCCTGTTGGTCAGGTTGTTTTCCTGCGTTACGGCTTGGCCGTTCTCTATGCGGTGTTTTACGTCTGGTTTTCCAGTGGGCCACGCGCATTCCGCACCAGCAAACCGAAGTTGCAAATTATCCGCGGCTTGCTTCTCGTTGTTTCCACCTTGGCAAATTTCATTGCAGTGCGTTATCTGCGCCTCGATCAAACATCGGCAATTATGTTTTCAAGCCCACTTTGGGTATGTGCCCTATCGATCCCGATGCTTGGAGAAACTGTCGGTCCACGGCGTTGGGTCGCGGTGGCAATCGGGTTTGTCGGCATTCTGGTAATCATTCGCCCTGGCACGGAAAATTTCCATTGGGCGATGTTGCTCTCTCTTATTAGCTCGGTTTCCATCGCGTTCTATCTCATCATTTCACGCATGGTTGCGCCATTTGATACCTCGCAAACATCTGTGTTCTACGCCTCCATTGTTGGCGCACTGGCTTCCGCCCCGTTTGCACCTATGAACTGGGTGCCACCAAGTGGCTATGAATGGTTGCTGATTGTTGTCATGGCCCTGTGCGGAGGCATCGGCCACCATATTTTAGGTCAAGCCCATCGCATGGCGCCTGCTCCGGTTTTAGCACCGTTTATCTACACCCAGATCATTTCCATGACCGCCATGGGGTATTTGTTTTT
>CAJQND010000157.1 GCA_905479595.1 uncultured Hyphomicrobiales bacterium | reverse complement strand
GGGCGGAGGCCAAAAAGCTGGGCGTGGAAGACCGTGTTGAATTTCTTGGCCAGGTATCGCGCGAACAGGTCGAGGACCTGTACAGGAAGGCAGACGGTTTTCTGTTCCCCAGTTTTCGCGAGCCGAGCGGCAGCGTGGTGTTCGAAGCACTCCGTCATGGCCTGCCTGTGATTACCACTGGTGTCGGCGGGCCGGGATATGTCATCGATCAGACTTGCGGACTGACCGTACCCGCCCAGACGCCGGAGCAACTCGCGTCAGACCTGGCGACAGCTATCACACGGCTTGCAAAGGATACGGACCTGCGGGCCAGGCTATCGGCTGGCGCACGTGCCCGCATCAGCGCCATGGGACTGTGGCGCAACAAAGTGAAATGGCTTTTGAATTTGTATGAAGAACTGACTGAACAGAGTCAATTGAAACTTTCCGAGGTATGTTGAAATGAAAAAAATTGATCGCCCCAAAATTCTTGCAATTGCCTCCGGCGGCGGCCACTGGATCCAGTTACTGCGATTGCGCCCGGCATTTTCCGGTGCCGACGTCACCTTTGCGAGCGTGGAACAGCAAGCAGCTCAAGATGTCGCAGGTCACCGGTTTTATCGGTTTCCCGATGCCAATCGAGAAAGAAAACTGGCCCTTATTTTCCAGATCATTCGCATAGCATGGATTGTGGCCAGAGTTCGCCCGCACGTGGTTGTCTCAACCGGTGCATCTTGTGGTTATGTTGCAGTCCGCCTGGGACGCATGTTTGGTGCACGAACGATGTTCATCGACAGCATTGCCAACGCGGAAAAATTGTCCCTCTCAGCGCAACTGGCGCAACGTCACGCCAACCTGATACTCACACAGTGGCCCCATCTCGAAAGTCCCGAGGGCCCCCACTATCATGGATCAGTCATTTGAACACCGGAATGGACACCACTTTAATGACGGACAGTGCCGGGAACCGTTCCCTGCCGAAGCAGTTTCTTCTGTCAGAGCGGGACATCGACGCGCCTTCAGAATGGCTGAAGATCCGGGTGGGGGATCGATACCTGTACAAGGCTCCTGAACTACCGATCATAAGAATAGATCGACGTCGGGCAGACAACCCGCCGGCACATGCTGAATTCATTCTCGGCTGGTTTGTTTATGAAGGCAAAGCGTTTCCGAACAGCCATGCCGGAGCGCTTCAGACCAATGATTCCATAGACGAAATATATAGCGGCATGACCGGTCGGTTTGTCATTATCTCAATCAGCCAGGGCGAGTTTCGTTGCCTGACCGACCCGGGTGGGCTTCTACCCGTCGTTTATCGAAAAACGGAAGGGGACATCGCCTCGACACCGCGTGCACTTGAACTCGCCTTCCCGATAGTGACCGATGAGGAAACACGTGAAGGACTTGTGCGACGGGACGGTACCGTTTGGTACGCCTTCGGGACTACTCCATTTTCATCGGTTGACCGTCTTCTCCCTGCTACGATTCTCCAAATGCCCACCGGGAAAACAACCGCCATTCCAGGTGAAGCTGAAGCAATGACATCTGCGCAAGCTGTCGAATACCTTTATGAGCATTGCAGAAGCTTCATCAGTGCTCTGTCCGAGCTGGGCACCCTGGAATGCCATCTTACGGCGGGTTGGGATTCGCGCATGGTACTTTCCGCCGCCATGCGTTCGTCGGCTCAAGTCGACTACATTACCTACAGAACACCAGGGGCCAGCGGCAGCATCGACTGCCAGATTTCCCGGTTGATCGCGCAAAGCCACTCCCTTGATCATCAGGAAATCGCATTGCAGCCCGCGAACCAACAGGATCTCAACGATTGGCGCTGGAGGACAGCGGATTGCATCCAGGATTCGGTCATGCACCTCACCCGCACCGTCCAGGAAACCGATTCCAACCGCTATGTATTATGCGGTCTTGCAGGCGAGGTCGGCAGAGCCTTTTATTGGCGATCAAAGGATATAGGCAAAACCGGGCTAGCGCCGGCTGAGCTCTTACGACGCATTGGCTTCAAAGAAACTCAACTAGCGATCGCCCATGGCGAACAGTGGCTCGAGCCATTTGCAGATGCCCCGACACCTTTGATACTCGACCAGGCCTATATCGATTTGCGTCTCGGGGGGTGGGCTGGCCCTTCAATTACTGGGCACCCGATCAGTAAACCGACGCTGACGCCCTTCAATAACGCCAAAGTTTTTTCCTTGATGAAATCACTACCTGAGCGGTACCGGTTATCTGGGTTGTTTGCAAAGGATTTTGTGTCTCTAGGCTCATTGCAATTGGGCGCAATGCCGGTCAACCGGGCGCACGGATTGCGCCGCATTCGATATCTGAAAAAAGAAATCGCAGCGCGTTTACCGGCAAACGCCAAGGCAGCATTGAAAACGTTCAAAGGCCTTGGCACATGAGAGTGACGGCGTGATTCGTTGGCAACGAAAGGGCAAAGCGCGTCACCCGGCGCGGACGTGGTTGATTCGATCAGGAATCATCATCGTTGCGGTTTCAAGCACCTATCTGCTTTGCGGCATCGCCGGCCTGGTGCCACTGGAGACCGAGGTGATCGCATGGAACAACCTTCGCCTGGTTGCTGGCACTTCAATTCTCGGATGCCTGATCGCCGCAGTGGGGTATGGCAATGAATAGACTGACCATTACTGAAAGTGAAACTAAAGGAGTGTTATTAAATGTTTAAAAAGTCTGACTTGTTCTTCCTGCTTGCCGTAATGATTTCGTTTTTTGTTTCGGGCTACCTCTGGTTTTCCGGGCAGCGTATGGACGGCATTTTTACGGCCATCTGGGTCCCATCGATTTTATGCTTCGGGATCTACTTCAAATTAATGGTCATAGGAGCGAAGAAAGATGAGTGATTCATTACTGTTATTTACCGGAATTGCCGTATTCAGCCTGATGTTGATCGGAGTTTTTCTCACCGCTATGGAATACAAACGATTGGAAAAAAACAGCCGTCTATCCAATAGTGACAATTCTGATTCGTCAACTTCAAGGGCCCAAAAGACTGGCGCCGGGTCTGAGGGTGACTGAAAATACAACCATGATTCAAAGTATGTTGATAAGCCTGACCTTGATGATACCGGTAATTTTCGAAATGGAAGCCCGCTCCTGGCGGTCTGTAAACGACGGTGTAATGGGCGGCGTTTCTTCCGGGAGTATGGTTCAAGATGATGAACATCTTGTGTTTGCAGGTCATCTCTCACTGGAAAACAACGGCGGATTTTCCTCGGTTCGCAGGAATGTGGAGCAGGACCTCGCCGGCGCAAGCAAGATTCGAATGGAAGTGCGGGGTGACGGACGCGAATACCAATTTCGAATTCGGCAAAGTAACCGTTTTGATGGCATCGCATGGCGCGCCATGTTCACTGCAAGGGAAAACTGGCAAACCATTGAGATTGCCCTGAACCAGTTCATTCCGGTATTCAGGGGTAGAACAGTCGCCCAGGCAGGGCCCGTTGTACCCTCGGATATCCGGCAAATCGGTTTTTTGCTGGCAGACAAGAAAACCGGCGCTTTTAAATTGGAAATCAAGCATATTTCATTCCTTGGTCCGGGTGAAACAGCGACGCCATGAAAAGCAGCGGAAACAGACGCCAGCCTTGTAGAAACGCTCTAAACCCAAAAAAATTGCACAACAGCAAATGGACTTCAGTTAACCCGAAAGCCAGGGAAAAACACTTCGTGGTGACAAAAGTTGACCACGATGAGAATGGTGCTATTACTCACTGCCTGATAGAGGCCGTTATTTCCAGGCGAACAATTGAAATTGAATGGCGGACGCTGGGTAACAGTGTTGAATGGGTGAACGGTTGGCGATAACAACGACAAACCGGATCAAACCGCGCTTCTCAAGTATAGGGTAACCACGCGAGACCAATGCGCGTATCCAGGATGAACGCTATAGCATACTGTTATTCTGGAAAAATGGTGGGCCGTGTAGGATTCGAACCTACGACCATCGGATTAAAAGTACGTAAACATCAGGCCTGTTTGCTTATTTATCAATTAGTAACTGGGGCGTCCGATGCGCCAATTTGCAGTACTGTGCATGACCGTGCAGGACTGATTCCCGCAAATCTCACGCACGGATGCGTGGCCTCATGCCAACGTCAAGACCGAATAGCATCAGTGGACCTGACCGCCTAATAGCCCCCTATAGCCTTTAGAGACCGTTGACTGGGTGTACTGACCCTCGGCGGGAACCTTTACCAGACAGAAAAAACGCGGCTGGTATCGGGCAGCCGTGGATTTCCTTACTGCATTCAAAATCTCTGGCTAAACTGGATACCAAACGACCGTGGCCGGTTGGTCACAGTGGTCCACTTATGTCCAGGCGGGCGCTGCAGCACCGCTGGATTGCCATAACCCGGATCCTCGATATCGATTTCCGCACGCTCGTCGAATACGTTCTTTA
>CAJQND010000156.1 GCA_905479595.1 uncultured Hyphomicrobiales bacterium | reverse complement strand
AAATGCCTTTCTCATCCGCGACCCGCATAAATCTATTCTGTCCTACTATAAACTCGATAAAAACATGGCCGCAGTTGAAATCGGTATTGAGGCTCAATGGCAACATTTCAACTGGCTGCGAAATGTTTTTGACGACAATCCGATGGTGCTTCTGGCAGAAGATATACAGGCCAATCCGGTTGGCACAATGGGCCAGTTTTGGAAAGCTGCTGGCCTTACTCTCTGCGAGGAAGCATTTTCGTGGCAAACCGGAGATGTGCCGGAAGACTGGCAGGGGCTTGTCGGTTGGCACGGGGACGTATCCGCTTCAAACAGCATCAATCCGCCAGATCCAACTGAAAATGCTGTAGCTAATTTTCACAAAGCGGCAAAGAGTGCACCCCAACTGCAACGCTATCTGGACCAGCACATGCCCTATTATCAACAACTGCATGCGCATGCCCTAGGGTCAGGGCCATAGCAAACTGTTTCACTTGCCGTTAAAGATGACGCCATGACCGTGCTTGCTTTTGATACCACCCTTGATGTGTGCTCTGTGGCGCTGCTTGATGCCGCCGCAAACAGTATTTTGGCAGAGCGGCATGTGGCCATGAACAAGGGCCATGCGGAGGCCCTGCATGGTCTGATCGGCGACGCCATGGGCGATGCGGGCATTGGTTTTAGCGAGATCGAACGCATTGTAGTAACCACCGGGCCCGGCACATTTACCGGTTCGCGGATTGGCATTGCGGCGGCCCGTGGTTTTGCACTTACGCTGGGAGTGCCTATTGCCGGCATCACGACCCTTCATGCGCTTGCAGCCAGTGCGGTTGGCAAAGATGAAGAACCGATTCTTGCAGCATTGGATGCAAGACGTGGCCAGATTTACGCTGCCCTGTACGCGCAAGACCTTGATGAACTTGTGGCACCATTGGCACTCGACATAGAACATGTTGCAGAGAGTTTCCCGGCCAGCAAATTAATTGGAATCGGGTCTGGCGCAAAGTTATGCGCCGCCGCCTGTGACAACATCAAAATATCTCCGGCTGACCACTTGCCCCGGGCAGCAATCTGGGGATTTGCCGCTGCAAAAATTCCAGCAGACAAAACTTGGCCAATGCCACTTTACCTTCGCCCACCAGATGCAAAACCACCCGCAGCCGGTTCAATTGTCAGCCGGACGCTCGAGCAATGATCCAAATCGTCGGCGCAAACGCGGCGCATGCGGGCGTACTTGCAGCGCTTCACAGCAGATGTTTTGAGAAACCCTGGAATAAGAAAGCGTTTACGGACCTGCTTAACGTCCCAGGCATGATCGCACTCATTGTTCAGAAGAACGATACGCCCGCTGGATTTATTCTGGCACAAAGCGTTGACGGTGAAGCAGAGATTATCACAATTGGTGTCTCGCCAGAGTTCCAACGTATGGGGTTCGCATCTGGTTTGATCAATGCCATTTTGGAAGCATCACCAGAGCTCACAAAACTGTTCATTGAAGTCGATGAATCCAACGAGAATGCGCGCTCTTTTTACACTCAAGTTGGTTTTTTCCCCAATGGCAGAAGGAAAAACTACTATCACCATGATGACGGCACCAAAAGCGATGCGCTAATGATGGTGCTAGCGCCACCCGCCCGGGCCTGATAAAAGGTCCCCGCGAAATACATTTCCGTGCAGGAGACGCAAGATCATGCGCACCGCAACACTAAAGCGTGACACTACAGAGACACAGGTTTCCGTTGAATTGAACCTCGATGGCACTGGCACTTATGACATAAAGTCCGGCATTGGCTTTCTTGACCACATGCTGGAGCAGTTATCGCGCCACTCGCTGATTGATCTGAAAGTTCGCGCCAAAGGCGATCTGCACATAGATATGCATCACACGACGGAAGATATCGGCATTGCCATTGGCCAGGCTTTCGCGAAAGCAATTGGAGATAAAAAGGGTATCCGCCGCTACGCCAGCCAATACCTGCCTATGGATGAAGCACTTACCCGGGTTGCGCTCGATATTTCCGGGCGGCCTTATCTCATATGGGATGTTGTTTTTTCCCGCCCCAAATTAGGCGACATGGATACAGAACTTTTCAAAGAATGGTTCCAAGCTTTTGCGCAGAACGCTGGAATTACCTTGCATGTGGCAAATCTGTATGGCGACAATAACCATCACATTGTCGAGACCTGTTACAAAGCTCTGGCTCGTGCCTTGCGCGAGGCAATTGATATTGACCCGCGCAGGGCCGATGATGTGCCATCCACAAAAGGGGCGTTATAGAGATTATGAAATCCTATACGGTTCACCACAAAACGGGCGACGTGGCCAGCATTACCGCACGACCCGAACAATTGGTTTTTGTGCCCGAGGCATTTTGCTGGATAGCTTTGTTTATTCCTCTCATCTGGCTTTTGTTCCGCCGAATGTGGGTGGTCGCCGCAATCTTTTTCGCAGCACTCGCCACCGTAAGCGCCATTGGAGTTGGTCTCGATATCGCATCTTGGGTCATGATTGTGATAAGCGTTGCCATGAACCTGTTCATTGCCTGGGAGGGCAATGAATTGCGGCGATGGTCCCTGGCGCGCCGGGGCATGAAAATGATCGATATCGTTACCGGAAAA
>CAJQND010000155.1 GCA_905479595.1 uncultured Hyphomicrobiales bacterium | reverse complement strand
CGAATAGTTCGGGTTGGGTGGAGAATGATTTTTGCATGGCGCAAGAATACCAACTTCAATCAAAACAGGGAATCCCTGAGTTATGCAGAGGTCTCTCTTTAACTCTTTCAGTACAAATAATATTTGCAGTATCCTTCAGATTGAAAATATCGGAGCCATCCCATGTATCAATGTCAAATTGAATTGGCGGAGGATAAGGGTGCAAATGTTCTTCCTTATTTAGAATTTCACCGGCTTTCCCGGTGGTATGAAAACTGTAATATGCTTTATCCAGGCCTTTTACTGCAGCAGGGTGTGATTTCCACCCACTAACCATATTCTCATCTAATATATTTTTCACGTTTTCCGAGATTAAGAAATTAAAACCATCGTATCTCAATTGTATTATGTCGAACGGCTTTTTAACTTTTGATATCTCAAATTTCATTTTAGGATCACTCAAAATAGTAAAATCTAAAAATGCATCATATTCGTCATACTCACTATTATTTGTATCAGCGATCATTGCGCTTCGTTTGTAAGCGCCTTTCATTTTGAAAAATATATTCATATAAACCTCAATGAATTATAATCTCTTTGTAGAGTGTCTTCGGAATTATTCAGTTCCAGAAATCATCTACGATTATAGCTCTATCTATCTGTTTTATCAAATTTATTTCATAATCGAGACGGTTTGTCCGAAGGCGGTTCTATGCCCAAACTGACAACCAGAAGATTGCTGGCCGTGAGGTTGGTCAACCACTGAACAACTTGCGGGGGAAAGTTTTAGCTTGCAGCTCCTCGATGACAATCTCACACAATCGCAAGGCGGGGGCCTTTAGGCCAGGCCTTGTGTAGAGTGCAAGGTCAACCGGCGGAAGCTTCGGGAGACATGATGACTTTGGCAAGGGAGACAAGTTCCTCTGGAAGGAGTTCAGTGTCCGCGCGGTTATGCCGAGGCCTGCTTCAATTGCGGCCCTTAGGCCCGAAAGACTAGGGCTCGTAAACACAATTTCCCATTCCCGGCCCGCTTTATTGAGAGAACTGATGGCGGCATCCCTGAAATCACATGGAGGTTCAAAGACAACCAGTGGTACGACGTCGGATTCGGCCAGTTCAAATTCCGCACTACCCAACCATATCATTTGATCAGTTCGGATTTTCTGTTGGCTTCGGCACGACCAGCCATGGACGCCAATCGCCAGATCAAGAGCTCCCGTGTTCACCGCGTCAGCGAGCGCTTTGCTCCGATCAACTCTGGCCGTAAGCCGAACGCGGGGATGTGCCTGCACGAAGCGGGCGAGGACGGATGGAAGTACACTGTCTGCGACGTCTTGAATGGCGCCAATGCTGATCTCACCGGTCAAGTGCTGGTGGGTGAGCGTCTCAATCACTTTGTCATTCAATTCTAACATCTGCCGCGCCGTGGCGAGCAAACGCTCACCTTCAGGCGTTGGCACCATGCGCCGGCCCACTTTTTGAAACAGCTTTGCGCCGGCCTGATCCTCCAGCCGGTTCATCTGCAGGCTGACCGCCGATGCCGTCCGTCTCACCCGCTGAGCCGCCTCCGCAAAACTCCCTGCGTTCACAATCGTGACGAATGTCCGCAGGCAATCCATATCAAGGTTGGTGTGTGCCATTTATTAAATATTACAAATGTGAATGATTAAAACAATAAACTTTCTTAATGTGAAAGCCCATGTTTATGATGACGCTACGATCAACGGTAAGCCAATGGAGAAGCAAATGCCTTTCATCAATATATCCGTATCTGGAGTAGCACTCTCTGCTACGCAGAAGCAGCAACTCTTCGACGAGACTACACATTTGATGAGCGAGGTTATGAAGAAAAACCCGGATCTAACCTCCGTCCGAATTGACGAACTTCCTGCGGACAACTGGGCGACGGGGCGAAAATCGATGGTTGTTCGCGGAAAGGCCGGAGTTCACATGGATATCAAGGTCACCGGCGGCACAAACACGGACGAAGAGAAATCTCAAATGATCAAGCAAGCCATGGCAATGTTAAAAAATGTCGTCGGCAGCACGCCAGAAGCCAGCTACATCATTATATATGATCTGGATGCGTGTGCCTGGGGCTATGACGGTCAAACACAATCGGCGAGAGCAAAGCAGAAGAACACAGCATAAGCGATTAAAACTCTTCGTTTGTGCCAATGGATAACTTCTCGACAACATTCAGAAATCATCCATTTTTGTATAAGGTATTGTTTCCACCACCTAACGGAGATGCTTTATGCTTGACCCCAAAGCCCGTGTGATAATGATTTCCGGTGCAAACCGAGGCATTGGTCTCGCGATCGCTCGATGTCTCCATTTCAAGGGCTATACGTTGAGCTTGGGAGTTCGCGACCCGGCAAAGCTTGATGGTGTCTTTGCTGACGCTCACGCAACTACCTTATCAATCCACCATTATGACGCGGAAGTACCAGAGACGGGCACACGCTGGATACAGGATACGGTTTCCCAGAACGGACGGCTCGACGGGCTCGTCAACAATGCAGGCATGTACAAGACGGTAACTTTGCAAGGTGAGGCGGGAAAAGATGACGAGCCGGATCTTGATGCTCTGTGGAGCGTTAACGTCAAAGGTCCACTGTATTTAACCCGCGCCGCCTTTCCACACCTGAAAGCGAGCAAACAGGGCCGCGTCATTAACATTGCGTCCCTTTCAGGCAAGCGCGTTGTTGGTAATTCCCTTGGGTACGGCCTCACTAAATTTGCTGTCATGGGTCTCACCCATCAAATCCGCCACGATGGCTGGGAACACGGGATACGCGCCAGCGCGGTTTGCCCCAGTTTCGTCAGTTCAGACATGGCGACAGGGATTACCGATATGGATACCGCTGAAATGACCCAGCCGGAAGATATTGCCGAGTTGGTTGCCACACTTATAGCGTTGCCCAATACCGCTGCAGTGCCGGAGATTACGGTCAACTGGCGCAATGAGGGGATCTATTGAGGCACTAACTACGTCATAAAATGACGATCACGGTAGGTCCTAACAAGTCCAAAACAGACCCGAAGATGGCCTGCGCGCCCGCGACGATACCTTCATTTGTGCCAATGGATGACATCTCACATTCGAATTCGAGTTTTTCAGTTTCTGTGATGTCATCAGCTTACAGGCTGTTTCCCAAATAGATGGAGGCCAAAATAGCCGTGGCAAACCGTGTCGGTGCCTCAACCATCATCAGATGCCCACAATCGGGAATGTTCGTGCGGGATGTGCACAGTTCATTTGCCCAGGCAGGCGTGTCCCATCCAGACGAAGATCGCGATCCCGCTATTAGATGAACCGGCATTTCGGTCTCCATGATCCGGCGTAGGCTTTTCAAGTATTCATCCCCAGCGGTCGCCGCGATTGTGGCCTGCGCCTGATGCTTGATTGTGGAGGCGGGCTGATTGGCCAACCACTCACGCGCGAGACGCGACGACAAGACGCTTGGTTTGTTGATTGCGCCGTTCATCCAGGTGTCGGGATCACACCGATAGCCTTCGATGATGCTAGCAACCTCGGCTTCAGACTTTCGCGCAATCTGCTCTGACCAGAAGGCATCTTTGAGCGTGAAATTTCCCTCGACGCTGATCAGGCTTGCGACGAGATCGGGTCGGCTGGAGACGATCAGTGCCGCAACAGCGCCGCCGACTGAATGGCCTACAAGGTGGACAGGTGCTTCATGATGCTGGTTGATGTGCGTGATGACGTGTTCGG
This sequence comes from uncultured Hyphomicrobiales bacterium, assembly GCA_905479595.1. Lineage (GTDB taxonomy): Bacteria > Pseudomonadota > Alphaproteobacteria > Rhizobiales > CAJQND01 > CAJQND01. Next base: position 2,007 of record CAJQND010000155.1, on the reverse strand, counting down.
CCTGATCCTGTAAGCTGAGCCCCACGGTTGAAGTGGCGCGATACTGTCCAAATCCTACCAAATCAGGTGTCGAGACATCGGCATCGCCAAAGGCGTCAATGATTTCTGGTGCGCTTAGGTTTCCGAATAGTCCATGAATCAATACAATTGAATTTTCCAAATTGAGATCTTTCGCTAATTTCTATTTTTTCAAAATTACGGACCATGACAGATTTTCTTCTGTTGGCCTGATCAGCCCCATTTGTCTGATCCAGTTTGAATGTTAACTTGAGGTGCATGATTTTTTCAACAGGAGTTGTTGAGAGGATAACCGGGAAAAATTGGGACACGGATAAACACGTGTCTATCCAGTTCTACTGAACGCAACTCAGAATTGGTAGTTGTTTTGGTAGCGGGAGAGGGACTTGAACCCCCGACACGCGGATTATGATTCCGCTGCTCTAACCAGCTGAGCTACCCCGCCACAGGGCGCGCGGTGATTGCTGCGCGCGACGCCGGATATAGGCGTGGTGATGGGGCTCTGTCAAGCGGTCAAAGGTGCTCTTGTACATCATGGCGGTAGAGCGTGGTGCGGCCAGCGCTTTGTGGTGCCCGCGTTACTCCGGCAGACACAATCCACCCGCCACCAAGAACCCGCGCTCCTGCACCAAGGCCATCGTAGAAAACGCATGCCTGACCGGGAGAAACACCGAAATCATCCTCGTGCAGCACGACGCGCGCGCGACCGTCTTTTTCATGGAAAAGCGTTGCCGGTGCGGCCGGGCGGGTGGAACGGATTTTGACGTGGCATTCTATGCCGTCGGACCCAGGTCCATCGCCAGCATGGCCATCGCCTGGCCCGATCCAGTTCACGTCGCGCAATGAGATTTCCCGCGCCGCCAAGGCTTCATGGGGTCCAACCACCACTTCACAAGCCTGCGGATTAAGTGCCACGACATACAAAGGCTCGCCAGCGGCCACACCAAGGCCGCGCCGCTGGCCGATTGTATAGCGGATAATACCTTCATGGGTGCCCAGCACCCGGCCATCTACGTGCACAACATTGCCGGGCTGGGCGGCCTGCGGGCGCAGCTTTGAAATTACCGAGGCGTAATCACCCCCAGGCACAAAGCAAATGTCCTGGCTGTCTGGCTTGCCAGCGATTTCCAACCCGAACGAAGCGGCAAGTTCGCGCACTTCCGGCTTGTTCATGCCGCCAAGTGGAAAGCGCAAATAGTCCAGCTGATCCTGGGTGGTGGCGAACAGGAAATAACTCTGGTCGCGGGCCATATCGACGGGCGTGTACATGGCGTAATGGCCGTCTTTGCCGGGGGCAGAGCGAATGTAATGCCCGGTGGCGAGTGCGTCTGCACCGAGCTGGCGCGCCATGGCCAAAAGATCGTGGAACTTCACGCCCTGGTTGCAACTCACACATGGAATAGGGGTTTCACCGCGCAGGTAACTGTCGGCAAACTCATCAATCACGCTATCGCGAAAGCGGTTTTCATAGTCGAGCACGTAATGCGGGATGTTGATATTGGCGGCCACTTTGCGGGCGTCGTGAATGTCCTGCCCGGCGCAACACGAGCGCGCCTTGGCCACCGCCTCGCCATGGTCGTAAAGCTGCAATGTGACGCCCACGACATCATAGCCCTGATCGGCCAGAAGGGCAGCCACGACAGATGAATCAACCCCGCCAGACATAGCAGCCACCACGCGGGTTTTTTCAGGCTTGGCAGCAAAGCCAAGACTGTTCAGCCCCGTGGCGTCATCATATGCAGGCATGTGTTTGGTCATATTTCTGTCTTTTGGGTCAGGACCCTAGAGTTTCAGAGCTTCATATAGGCAACAGTGCGCCAGATGCAAACCCTTCAAGTCTCATACGTTCCGCGAACAGGGTAGTTGTTTTCGGGATTGCGGATGAATTTTAGCCCGTTCAAAAGGGTTGCCAGTTCTGGCCGGGAAAATGGGCTATTGGATATGTCCAAAACCTGCACCGCGCCGTCGCTGTTAACAACAAACAGGCCC
>CAJQND010000154.1 GCA_905479595.1 uncultured Hyphomicrobiales bacterium | reverse complement strand
ACGATATCGTCGTAGCCGCCAACCTCTTCAAACGTGCGTGAGAGGACTGCAACCGGGTCTTCATCATAGCCCTTGAAGAACTCCTTATAAGCCTTCACGACACGCTTTGGGGTGTCCTTGAGGCCTTCACGGTCCGGATCATCGCCAGCCCATGCAATAAGAGTTCTAACCGCCTGTTTGGCTTCTTCTTCTGTGGGCATATTAGTGATCTTGCTTTTCTCAACAAACGCATCCACTGGGTCACGCTCCTGTTTCAAGGCATCAGGCGGGTCTTGTATCGCGGCTTAACCGGTTTCCCGGAGCACGGCCCCCTAATTTTCGAGGAATGTCGTGTGCGTTTCGATACGGCGGAAATTCGTCCTTAGCCATATAGTATCTGCTTAACTAGTGCTTCCTTATCATGGTCGGTAGCGCGCCTGCAATATATAGCTGCACTGGAAAGCTTGGGATTAGCCATCTTATTCCCTATATTGTGAAGCTGGAAGAGACTTGCAATAGTGGCACCATGTTGAACGAAATCTACAATAAGAGAATTCTGCAGTTTGCAGCCGATATTCCGCATCTGGGCAGGCTCGATACGCCTGACGCGTCTGCAACAGCGCATTCAAAGCTCTGCGGGTCGAAAGTCGTCGTTGATATTGCCATGCGTGACGGGGTGATCAGCGAATTTTCTCATGATGTAAAGGCTTGCGCCCTTGGTCAGGCATCTTCATCTATTTTGGCTCGCCATGTGATTGGCACGGATGCAGAAGAACTCCGCAAAGTGCGAGCGGAAATGTATGCCATGTTGAAAGAAGATGGACCTGCACCAGCGGGAAAGTGGGAAGATTTGCAAGTGTTGATGCCGGTGAAAGACTTCAAAGCGCGTCACGCGTCCACTTTGCTGACTTTTGATGCTGTTTGTGACGCTGTAGAACAGATTGAGCAAGCTCAACAAAACGTTCCTGCTGCGGGTTAATCACCCTCTTTTTCCGGCCTGAAGCGCAAAATTCCCCGGTAATAGGTTTCATCAAACATATCTTCAAGAAAACTGTTGGTGCCGCGGCACCGGTCAACCACGGATTTGGCCCAACCGAAATAGTGATATTTCGTGCTGTCGCTCCAGTCTGGCGGGTCAATGAGGACCCCGCGCAAGTTCGATGCTTTATCTGCAATGCGGATATACTTGGCCCGCAGAGGCAAGGCGGCTGCATTCAAAATCTGTTTGTGCCAACGCTCAGCCTTGGGGCGGCTCATATCATCGCTGACATGTTCAACCAATTCGGCAATTTCTGGCCCAAACAGATTTTCCAGCTCGTAATAGGTTGCAGACGTGTCTTCCAGCGTATCATGCAGGTAGGCTGCTGCAATGAGTTCTGCATCGTTTCCATCTGTTGCCTCGGCGACCAACCCGGCAACTTCTGCAACGTGGGTCAAATATGGAGCGCCCGAGCGACCTTTGCGCAGTTGATTGCCATGGCGCTCGGCAGCAAACAGGCTTGCGCGGCATATCAGCAACAAATCATCTGGCTTTAAATCGCGGGAATTCATTCTGGCAAATTGCCTGACCCGCAAATTCCATGCAAGCGTGATACTGATGAAATTGATGACTTGTTCGCAGGTTTAAAATGCACGGGCTAGCTGGGTGTGGCAAACCGGCATATATGAAACATATGAAAAAACGAGCCACAGAGGAAAATGCGCGAGATGAACGCCGCACCGGATACGCGGCATCGGCGATGATCGGGCTAGTACGTGCTTACCAGCTCACTTTGTCATCGATTCTTGGTCGCAGTTGCCGCCATATGCCTTCTTGTTCGGAATATACCAAGGAGGCGATTTTCGACCATGGTGCCTGGGCTGGATTTTGGCTCGGTGCTTTTCGCATCTCCCGATGCCATCCGTGGGGAACCCATGGCATCGACAACGTTCCTGAAGATGTGCCCCGCTACAATTGGCGGGTATGGGAGTACAGGAAGTATGGACAAGGTGTCGGAGCCTAATCGATTTAGCTCAAGGTAATATGGCCAGTGCGACGACTGCCAGCATCGCAAGTGCCATGAATATATTGATGGCAAACTGAGTGCGCCTGGGGAGATCGAGCCTTTTGAGCCAGACACCTGCTGTTAGCCACAATAAGTGGATGGGTATCCAGATGGCGTTGATGATGGCGAATTTAATCAGCGTCTCGGTCATAAGATTTTCTGGCCAAAACGCGAATCCAGTGAACAATGTTGTGTTGACTGCATAGGCTTTTGGATTGACCGTTTGAAGCAAAATGCCCCCAATCAGTCCCGGAGGGCGAGCGGATTCAATAAATCTGATTTGCGACCCCGCAGTGGCGATGCGAAAGGCCAAATAGAGCAGATAACCTGCTGAAGCGAGAAGCAGGATGTTTCGAATATACGGCACAGAAAATACGATCGCGGCTAGTCCGGAAACCACCGCCAGAGCCACAAGATTAGTCCCGATGAAAAGGCCGATAAGAAAAACCAAACCCGGCCGATAGCCAAAGCTTGAGCCAATGCCAGCCGTGGTTAAAACCCCGGGGCCCGGAGTGATCAGCATGAAGAATACGGCGGCGATGAATGAAACCATTAGCTGCATTTGGCGTAGTTCACGGCTTGTGTCAATTTCCTTGAAGCTTGCCATCTTGACGGCAGCTGAAAAGCCCGGCAAAAGGCGGGCTCTTGCGGTTGAGAGCGTTGGCAGCGCCACGCAAGCTTTATGAAACCCACCCGCGCTGTATGCGGGACTGGATAGGAGGACTGAATATGCCCATTCTTACATTTCCCGACGGCAACACGCGCGACATTGATGCAGGCTCAACAGGCGTTGATGTCGCCGCTGCGATTTCGAATTCTTTGCGAAAAAAAGCGGTTGCCATGACCCTGAATGGGGAATTGTGCGATCTGTCAGATCCGATAACCGAAGATGCAAAGATTTCCATCGTCA
>CAJQND010000153.1 GCA_905479595.1 uncultured Hyphomicrobiales bacterium | reverse complement strand
GCAGTGGTGATTTCAGGGATATCTGCAGCTTCATCCATTTCAGGAAACAGGATCAACTGGCCATGATTAGCCGGGTCAATTTGCCAGTTATGACGGGCAAACAGATCTTGATAGCCCTCGCGGGCCTCAATTTCATTTTCATTCCAGCATGTGCGTCCGGCAACGGCGATGCGGAAGCCGTTTTCTGATAACCAGTCGACACCTTCCAGCGCTTTGGCAAACGCACCTGGGCCGCGCTCCATGTCGTGCAAACGCTCTGAATAATGATCGAGTGATACCCGCAGTTCGAGGCGGCCGGGATGGGCTTCATTTAGGTCCAGCAGGCCTTCTTTAATGCGCGGGCGCATCATAGGTTGCATGGCATTGGTGAGAACAAGCACTTTAAACCCGCGCTTCAGCGCTGCTTCGGCCATATCAAGCATTTGCGGGTTCATAAAAGGTTCACCGCCGGTGAAGCCAATCTCACCCGTGCCAAGACCCAGCTGTTCAATTTCGTCGAAAAGCGCGTGGGTATCGGCCAGGGAAAAATAAGCCAGGCGCTCATTGGTGGGCCCGGATTCAATATAGCAGTTCACGCACTCGATATTGCACAGACTGCCGGTGTTGATCCAAAAGGTTTCAAGCCGCTGCAAGGCCACCCTGGCGCGCGGTTCTCCCTTGGCGGTTACGTCCGGGTCGCAGAATTTTCCGGTCTCGAAAAATGGCCGCGCGCGGGTGTCTAAACTTTGTTCGCTCATAACGCGCGAACCTAAATGCAAAGCAGCGGTTCGCCTAGAGGCAAAGCCGCTGCTTCACATAAAAGTGCAAACATGTCAGGACGATAGTACGAAATCTTGAATAGCCCTGAAATGTGGGTCTGATCGGATGTTTATGCGACTTCGAAGGTCAGTTTTACCGTGACCCGGTAGGAGGCGATATCATTGCCCTTCACCGAGCAAGACTGCTCTTTAACCCAAACGGAGCGGATGTTGTCGACGCTTTTTGACGCCCGTTTTACAGCTTGAGCGACCGCATCTTCCCAGGATTTGGTGGAGTCTTCCATTAATTCGATAACTTTCATGGTAGCCATGTGATTTTCCTTTCAAAAGTAATGTAATAAAATTCGGCAAGGCATTCTGGCGTGAAATTGAGAGCTATTTCAACCGTTAACTCGCTTCGTTTGCAGGCGAACACGGTTAAGTGTTCAAATGCCTCTGCGCGTCGTCAACAAGCAGTTGCAAAAGCTCTCCTGCCGGAAGCACCTTGTTCATACTGGCGCTTTGGCCTGACCAAAGGGCAATGAAATCTCGATTCCCGGTTGCTGCTCCATGCTTGCGCAAGGGCCCGCCCAACGTGTTCATCAACGGAAAATCTGGCAGTTCATTCTGATGCGGCGCCATTTCTTCAATGTATCTATTGATTAGTCCTCTGGCCGGGTTGCCGGAAAATGCGGTGGTAATTCTTGTGTCTTCATCGCGAGCTGAAAGCAGCGCAGTTTTGTGCGTGTCCGACGTGGAGGATTCCGGGCAATTCAAAAACGCTGTGCCGATTTGCACGCCACTGGCACCAAGAGCAAATGCCGCGGCAATTCCCCTGCCATCGGCGATGCCGCCCGCCGCGATTACAGGAACCTCCAGCGCGTCGACAATCTGAGGTACCAGCGAAAACGTGCCGACCTGTGCGCCCGTTGCTTGCGAGAGGTAGGTGCCGCGATGGCCGCCGGCTTCCCACCCCTGAGCGATTACGGCATCACATCCCCGGTTCTCAAGGTCCACTGCCTCGCGCACCGTGGTGGCCGAGCTCAGCACTTTAATGCCGTTCTCTTTTATGGTTTCTACAATCGCTGCACTGGGCAGGCCAAAATGAAAACTTACAACCCGGGGCCGTGTTTCGAGAACGGCTTCCAGCATGGCGTCGTCGAACGGGAAATGTACAGGTTCTGCCTTGGGCACTGAACCAAGGTTGAACTCCTCATAGTAGGGTTCGAGCAGTGCTTGTGCCTGAGCGTTTTTCGTGTCGTCGTGGCCGGGGGGTTCATGTACGAAAAAGTTCACATTAATGGCGCGATTGGTGGCGTCCATAATCTGACGTGTATCGGCACGGAATTGATCGGGTGTGTGCATGGCGCAGCCATGCGAACCCAGCCCGCCGCCATTTGAAACCGCAGCTGCCATTGCCGGTGTCGTCGCGCCCGCCATGGGTGCCTGAATGATCGGGTGTTCAATGCCGAGTAAATCGGTCAATCTCGAATTTGGCCACATATTGTAATCTCCCAAGCGATGCAGTCTGATGTATGAGTGGATCAATGGCAATAACAAGAAGACCTTAAGCCGCCATGAAAACCCGTTCCATCATCATTTTGCTCGCCGCAGAAATAGCGGCCATGAGCCTGTGGTTTGTATCAGCTGCCATATTGCCGGAAATGGTTCGTGAGGCAGCGGTATCGCCTGTGCGCCAGGCGGCCCTTTCCAGCGGGGTGCAGGCAGGCTTCGTCATTGGTGCTCTGATATCTGCAGTCTTTGGTCTTGCCGACAGGTTTGATCCACGCCGGGTATTTGCCTTCTGCGCCATAAGCGCAGGACTGGTGAATGCCTTGCTATTGGTCGCGGCACCGGGCAGTGGGCTTGCCATAGCAGCTCGTATCATAACAGGCGCATTGCTTGCCGGCGTTTACCCGGTAGGTATGAAAATCGCCGTTGGATGGGGACAGAAGGACCGTGGGTTTTTAGTTGGTGCTCTTGTGGGTGCCTTGACGCTGGGATCAGCACTGCCGCATCTCATTGCCCTTTCTGGTGGAGCCAATTGGCGATTGACTGTTGCCATTGCCTCCGTTGCTGCAATCGCTGCCGGTGTATTGAGCCTGGCGGTGGCACTTGGTCCCTACCATGCGCGTGCTGGAAAGTTTTCTCCCCGCGCAATATCGTTCGCCTGGACCAATCGGAAAGTCAGGCTCGCCATAGCCGGTTATCTTGGTCATATGTGGGAACTTTATGCCATGTGGGCGTGGATTGGCGTTGCCATGGCTGTTTCTTACAGCGTGACGATGTCTGCCGAAGATGCAGGCTACTATGCCAAACTCACGGCGTTCCTGGCGATTGGCGCTGGTGGTGTCGCGTGTGTAATAGCAGGTCTCGTTGCCGACAAGTTTGGTAAAGCGGAAATCGCGATCATCGCCATGGTGGTAAGCGGAACATGTGCGTTGGCGACAGCGGCCACATTTGGTGGGCCGCCCTGGGTATCCTTTGTCATTGTTGTTATCTGGGGAATGGCCATTGTGCCTGATTCTGCCCAGTTCTCAGCCCTTGTGGCTGATGCGTCGCCACCAGAACTTGCCGGTAGCCTGATGACGTTTCAGACCGCTCTGGGGTTTGCCTTGACGATTGTTACCGTCCAGGTGACGCCAATGCTCGCTGCCAGCTTCGGGTGGCCATTCCTGCTCGCTGTTCTCGCTGTTGGCCCGGCGCTGGGCATCATGGCCATGTTGCCGCTCTGCTCTAGGCGTTAGAGGCCAGGCATGTTTGCTCTGTCTGGATCATCGCGCACACTTGCCACCAGCCAGTCGCGGAACGCGAGGACTTTTGGTCTCTCCAGATTTTCTGGCGGGCAGACAAACCAGTACCAATGGTTGGAGGCGAGTGACAAATCAAACAGCTTGACCAACCGCCCACTGGCCAAATCCTGACGAACGAGGAACTGGCTGACAAGAACAACGCCACCGCCATTCATCGCCGCCTCCACCGCCAGGGAATCGCTTGTGACAACCGGACCCTTGGAAGCATTGACCCCTTCAACACCAGCCGTCTTCAACCACATGGCCCAGTCAGGCTGGGTGCCTGCGGCGGCATACCAGTCCACATGAATGAGGGTGTGATGCGCCAGGTCTTCCGGGTTGTGGATCGGGTGTTTGCCTTCCAGTAATGCCGGTGCACACACCGGGATCACATCTTCTTTCACCAGCGGGTCTGCGTGCAGGCCGGGATATGGCCCTGTGCCAAATCGAATGGCGGCATCGACCCCGTCATTGTTGAAATTAGCGATTGATAGCGAACCGTCCAGGCGCACGGTGATATCGGGATGAATTTCGTTGAAGTTCGCCAGCCAACGCACCAGCCATTTGCCTGCAAAAACCGGGGCGGACGAAATGACCAATGGGGCATCATTATAGAGCACTTCCAACGTGCGGCAGCCTTGTATCCACAGCTCCAGTCCTTCACTTAAATAGGGCAAAAGGGCAGCCCCGCTATCTGTCAATCGAATGGAGCGCACGGTGCGATGAAACAAGG
>CAJQND010000152.1 GCA_905479595.1 uncultured Hyphomicrobiales bacterium | reverse complement strand
CGGTTCTTGGGCGGCGCGGCGGCAGTGCCATGGCAGGCGCTGCTTTGAATGCAATCTCTGCAGGAATGTTGTGATGGCGCGCTGGTTGAACCTCATCGGCACGCCGGCGGATGGCGTTGCGGGACTAGCACCTGCAGCGCGCGATATATTGAATAGGGCCGAAATCGTCATCGCACCAAAGAGATTGGCGGATGACCCTTTGCTGCCAAATGCTGAAATCCACACCTGGCCATCGCCGTTTTCAGCCATGATTGAGGCGTTGGAAAGTTGGCGTGGACGCAATGTGGCAGTGCTCGCAACCGGCGATCCGTTTCATTTCGGCGTAGGGGCGGTGTTGACCCGGCATTTCTCGCCAGACGACATGCATGTATTGCCATCGCCGTCAGCATTTTCACTTGCCGCTGCCCGTCTTGGCTGGCCCTTGCAAAACGTTGAGATGATTTCCCTCCATGGCCGCCCGGCGAGCTTGCTTAACAGTTTTTTACAACCCGGCGCGCGCATACTGGCGTTGACGACCGGCGCGGAAACGGTGGGGGAGGTTGCCACTCATATGCGAGCTTGCGGGTACGGGCGTTCGCGGCTTGCGGTGTTGCAAAATATGGGGGCACGCGACGAACGGATTGATCACTACATGCCCGATGACGTTGCGGTCAAAACATTCTCAGGGTTCAACACATTGGCCATTGAGTGTGTGATTGACGCTGATGCAGCGCTTCTGGCTCGTGTGCCTGGCCTGCCTGATACGGCCTATACACATGATGGTCAGTTGACGAAACGCGAGGTGCGCGCGATCACATTGTCAGCGCTTGGACCAACCCCTGGCGCATTGTTGTGGGATGTGGGCGCTGGGTGTGGCTCTGTGGGGATTGAGTGGATGCGCGGTGCACTTGGAGCCCGTGCCTTGGCGTTTGAGCATAATGGAAAACGCCTTGCGATGATTGCTGAAAATGCATTTGCCCTTGGTGTGCCCGGACTTGAAATCATTGCAGGGAAACTGCCAAAAACCCTCACAGACCAAAATCAGCCTGACGCGATTTTCATCGGCGGTGCTGTGGCAGATGATGATGTGTTTGAAGTCTGCTGGGCGGCATTGAAACCGGGCGGGCGGCTGGTGGCCAATGCTGTTACGTTGGAGGGTCAGGAAGCCCTTGGTCGCCGTTACAAGGCCATTGGTGGAGAACTGTTGCGGGTGGAAGTATCGCACCTTGGCAAAGTTGGTTCGCGCCATGCCATGCGACCGCGCATGGCGGTGCTGCAATACCGGACAGTGAAACAATGAGTGCGGTTTTGTACGGGGTTGGCGTTGGTCCGGGGGACCCTGAACTGATGACCCTCAAAGCACATGGGCTAATTTCACAAGCTCCTGTGGTGGCGTATCTCGTGAACAAGAAAGGCGAGGGCCTGGCGCATAGCATCGCCGCTGAAGCGCTTAATCCCGCTGCGGTCCATGTTACAATTCTTATGATCATGGCTGTTGAACGTGGTCCGGCCATGGCGGCCTATGACCAGGGTGCTGAGGCGATCGCGCGCCATTTGGAAGCTGGGCGTGATGTGGTTTTCCTGTGTGAGGGCGATCCGTTTTTCTATGGCAGCTTCATGTATCTGTACTCCCGATTGAAGGACCGATTTACCTGCCGCGCCGTGCCGGGAGTGACTTCGCTTACAGCATGTGCTGCTGAGTTGGGACGACCTCTTGCAGCGCGCAATGATGTGTTGAAAGTGCTGCCAGCACCTTTGGAAAATGACGCTTTGGCGAGCGAGCTTGACCACTGTGATGCGGTGGCGATTATCAAGGTAGGTCGACATTTTCCGCGCATACGTGGCCTTCTTGATGGGCTTGGTCTGCTCCCGCATGCTCATGTCGTCGAAAGTGCAAGCATGCCGGAACAAAAGATCACCCCGCTGGCAGATGTGCCGGAAGGCGGACAACCCTATTTTTCCACCATATTGATTTATAAAGGCAGCGAAGCATGGTGAAATCGCCAGCAATTATTGTCTTTGGCCCCTCAGCGCGGCCATTGGCGCAAAAAGTTGCAGCAGCCATTGATGGTGAAGTGTGCGAGGGCAATGCGGATTTTCTGCGTGAGGCTTTTACACAGGCAAGACCAATAGTCGGCATTTGCGCAGCGGGTATTCTCATTCGTCTGCTTGCCCCGGTGCTATCAGATAAAATGTCTGAGCCACCGGTGATTGCCGTGTCAGAGGATGGTGCGAGCGTGGTGCCGCTGCTGGGTGGCCATCATGGGGCGAATGACTTAGCCCGTGCAGTCGCCGATGTTACTGGCGGTACTGCAGCGATTACCACGGCGGGCGATGTTCGTTTTAATGTTGCTCTTGATGCCCCGCCCGCAGGCTTTGTTCTGGCCAACCCGGAAAACGCCAAAGCGTGCATGGCGGCACTTCTGGCGGGCAGTTCCGCCAAGCTGGTCGGCGATGCACCTTGGATTACCGCTTCTGATCTGCCGCTGGTTGACAATGGCGAAATCGAGCTTTGCATCACCAATGCTCTGATTGAAGGTTCGGACAAGAAGCTGGTTTTTCACTTGAAAAATCTTGCTCTCGGCGTTGGATGTGCACGGGGGTGTCCTGCAGAGGAACTGATTGGTCTTGTGGATGAAACCCTTGCAACAAACGGCCTTGCGAAAGGGTCTGTTGCGTGCGTCGTCTCAATTGATGTGAAGGCCGATGAAGCAGCACTTCATGCGCTTGGCGCTTATCTCGGTGTGCCGGTGCGGGTATTTTCTGCTGAAGAGTTGAACGACCAGACGGACCGGCTGGCCAATCCTTCCCAGATCGTTATGGACGAGGTTGGCTGCCCTGGTGTTGCCGAGGGAGCGTGCCTTGCAACAGTGGGAAGTAACGGCAGGCTGATTGTGGAGAAGGTGAAATCCGCTCAAGCTACGTGCGCCGTTGCGGAAGCAAACGCGCCTTTGTCCGGCGAACTTCCAGGTCGCGCTCGGGGCCGGGTATCGGTTATTGGTATCGGGCCAGGCCAGGACGAATGGCGCAGTGGGCAGGCAAATCAATTACTTCGTGAGGCCACAGATTGGGTGGGCTACGGGCTTTATCTTGATATTGTCGAAGCGCTTAACGCAGGTAAAAATTTGCACCGGTTTGATCTTGGCAAGGAAGAGGCGAGGGTGCGCCATGCGCTCGAACTTGCCGGGCAAGGGCGTGATGTGGCGCTGGTTTGTTCTGGCGATGCGGGCATTTACGCTATGGCGGCGCTGGTTTTCGAACTTCTGGATGAACCAGAAGATGATGCGCCGGTAAGCGATAACGCGCGACGGGTTGAGATTGTTGTTGCACCTGGGATTTCGGCGTTTCAGGCAGCTGCCGCACGCGCTGGTGCGCCCATCGGCCATGATTTCTGCGCGATCTCATTGTCGGATCTTCTTACCCCGTGGGAGGTGATCGAAGCGCGCCTTCATGGAGCTGCGGAAGGAGATTTCGTCGTCGCATTCTACAATCCGAGGTCCATGCGTCGCAGCAACCAGATCGTAGCGGCAATGGATATCCTCTCCAGCCACCGCCCGCCAGAAACGCCCGTGATACTGGCAACGAACCTTGGCCGCCCAGGTGAACATGTGCGCACCACCACGATGGCGGAATTTAACCCAGATGACGTGGATATGCTGACGCTGGTTATGGTTGGCTCCTCCACCAGCCGCACGCTGGATACAGGGGATGGAAAGCGCTGGGTCTATACCCCGCGCGGCTATGAGAAAAAACGAAAGAACAATTCATGACAGTCCATTTTGTAGGCGCAGGGCCTGGCGCTGCTGATCTGATCACGGTGCGCGGTTTGAAAATTATCGAACGCTGTGCTGTATGCCTTTATGCTGGCTCCCTGGTGCCTGAAGGAATAGTGGCGTCTGCGCCAGCGGATGCACGGGTAATAGACACAGCGCCCCTGACATTAGATGAGATCATTGCTG
>CAJQND010000151.1 GCA_905479595.1 uncultured Hyphomicrobiales bacterium | reverse complement strand
CTGAGGCACCACTATGCGCCCAGACGCCTGCACTCAAAAGGGATAAAGCAATTGCAGCGGCAACTGCGGAAACCCGCAAAAGACGGGTGCTCATATGAATTAGTTTCTGCATATCAGGAAATTCCGTTTTCACGCTGAACTGCGCGGATGAATTGAATTATTTTCTGCACGTCGCCATCACTCACAGAATTGATAGGAGGCATATCGCCAAAGTTCCAATGGTGCGCGCGCACTCCTTGTTTGGCCGCCCAGATAAATGCGTCATCGCCATGGTGAGATGGTTCGTAATATTTGTGAATCAACGGTGGACCCTGCTTTGTTCCACCCCCGGAAACGCCATGGCAGGTCGCGCAGTTTTTGTCGAAGAGCACATTCCCAGCTTGTTGAACATCGTTGAGTTTTGGCACGGCGATTGCGCTGGCCACAGTTTCTTTTGCCGGAGTTTTCAAATACCAGCTTGCACCTGCCCCCAGCAGCACCACGACGACAAGTATGGTCAGGTTGTTTCGGTTAATTGCCATGGAGTTTTGCTCCTGTCCGCGCCAGATCATCGAGTATCGGACATTCGGCCCGGGCATCTCCATGGCAGGAGTTCACCAGATTTTTCAACACGTCGCGCATAGATGCCAGTTCGGCAATCTTTTGCTCGATTTCTTCAAGGTGTTTGTTTGCTAAAAATTTGACATCAGCGCTCGCGCGCGAATCGTCTTCATACAGCGACATAAGCTGGCGGCACTCATCAATTGAAAACCCAAGAGAGCGGGCACGTTGTAAAAAGCGCAGTTTATGCACGTGTTGATCGGAATAGTCCCGGTAGCTGTTTTCGCCACGATCTGGATTAATAAGCCCTATTTCTTCGTAATAACGGATGGTCTTTGCAGGAAGACCTGACTCTGTGGCAGCGGCACCAATATTCATTTGCAGTCTCCTCATTGCCGGAGACTATAAACCTTCCTTCAACTGGAAGGTAAAGTTGATTTCTGTTAAAGCACTGCGAGTTCACACGAACGTGTTGTTCAGTCTTTTACATCATATGTGTTTTCAGATGCCGGGAACGACCTGTCGGTTACCGCCTCTGCATACAGCTTGATGGCACGCTCGATTGACTTTCCAACTTCACCGAACTCCTTGACGAATTTTGGCACACGCGGGCTGAGGCCCAGCATGTCTTCCATCACCAGGATCTGCCCGTCGCATTCTGCTGAAGCACCAATTCCAATTGTGGGAATGGAAATGGATTTGGTAATGCGCGCTGCCAACGGTTCCGCCATCGCCTCAAGAACAACTGCAAATGCACCAGCATCAGCCACCGCTTTTGCGTCATCTTCAATTGCCTTCCATTGGTCGCGCGTGCGGCCTTGGGTTTTAAAACCGCCGATCACATTGATTGATTGAGGTGTTAAACCAACATGCGCCATAACCGGAATGCCGCGAGCAACAAGATATTCGATTGTTTCCGCCATGTGGCGGCCACCCTCCAGCTTAACCGCCCCGCAATCGGTTTCCTTCATCACCCGCACGGCGTTGCGGAATGCGGCAGACGGGCTTTCTTCATATGAACCAAAAGGCATATCTACGACCACCAGTGCCCGCGCAGATCCGCGCACTACCGCCTTGCCGTGCATGATCATAAGGTCAAGATGGACAGGAACAGTCGATTCAAAACCATGCATCACCATGCCGAGTGAATCACCTACCAGCAAAAAATCCACATACTCATCCGCAATTGCAGCGGTATGTGCGTGATATGAGGTGAGCGATACAATCGGTTCGCCACCCTTTCGCGCGGTGATTTGCGGGGCCGTAATGCGGCGCACTTGTTTTTGAACAGACATTTTATCTCCTAAAATTATGAGAGCACCGGCACCCCGATAATATAGGGATGTAAAAACAACAGAAGTAAATAAACCGCCACCCCGCCAATCACTGCGCGAAAGTCATCCTTCAGGATCACCGCAAAGTCAGGTGCCGGCAACGTGATAACTTCAGCCACGATCTTGCCAATCGCATAGGTGGCAAACGTGCCAAACAGCAGAATACTTGCAAGATCACCATTTGCGAACAAATGCCCAATCGCCCAAAACGCAATGCCAGCTCCCAACGGGTCGCGGATAGTGCGGGCGATATGACTGTTGCTGCCCTTTGAAGCCAGGCAGATGAATGCGAACAACACAAACAACATTGTTACATGACGCCCCCAGGAAGGCGGCTCATAAACCGGTACAAATGCGGACCGGGAATATCCCCAAACGATCAGTGCGACCGCGAGGATGGCGAAGCTGGCAAACCCAGCAATATATTGCTTCTTGCCAAAGCGCTCTTGCAGCTGCGGTTTGAGCGCGGTTTTCGGCACAATGTGAAGTGCCACAAATAGTATCAAACCTAGAACCAGAATGCCCATGGAAGGCTCCCAACCTATAAAACTGGACCCCAAGAGTGCCTTAGAATCACCTGCAGTTTATCCCAGACTTGCGATTGACTGAATGGCTGAGAGCATTAGGTTGTCAAAAAGTCACATGGGCCACGAATTGGAGTACCGAATTGGCAAGCTGGGATGATCTGCAACGCGAATTGGACGCATGGGCAACTGATGGTGCCACAGCGACAATCTGGTGGCGCGACGATGATGCTGGACGCCCTCACCAGAAGCTAAACCGCCTGCTTGATGCCGCAGAGCAAGCAGATGCCCCTATTCACATGGCCACTGTCCCTGCACATCTGACAGATGAAGTTGCAGACTTGTTCAAATCCAAAAGCCATGTCTGGGTTTTGCAGCACGGCTTTGCCCACGTGGACCACGCTCCAAAAGGTGAAGGATCATGGGAGCTGGGGCTACATCGCCCGATTGATGTAGTGCTCAGTGAACAGAGAAAAGGTCTGGAAACTCTTGAGGCTGCGTTTGGTCACCAGTTTGTTCCGGTACAAACTCCGCCGTGGACCCGCATCGCCCCCGAGGTGGTTGATCAGCTCGCAGGCATTGGGTTTAAGGGCTTGAGCATGGTTTTTCCGCGCAATAACAAATTTGCAGCGCCAGGCCTGCTTGAAGCCAACACCAGATGCGACCCGATTAAATGGAAGGGTGGTGCGCATTTCGCTGGAACAGAACGAGCGCTTGATGATGTTGTGAGCCATCTACAAGGTCGCCGGGACGGCACGCTGGATGCAGACGAGCCCACCGGGCTTTTAACCCATCACCTTGATCATGATGAGGATATTTGGAAATTTGTCGAAGACCTTACACTGCGTCTGAACGCCCATGACGCCACCCGCTGGGTCACATTTAACGAATTATTGGAAGGCTAGACCATGAGCGTCACGGTAAAAAAAGCCGAACCGGGCGAGCGCGAAGAGGTCGCAACTTTCTTGCATGAGCGGATGAATTCAAAAATCTCCGTTGCCCGCTGGATTGAACTGATCGACGGGCGCTGGGCTGCTGATGATGCAGGCTACGCAATTCTTGCGACATCCAATGGCAAAATCGAAGGCGTGTTAGCGGCAATCTATGCCGACAGGCATATCAATGGCCGTATGGCGCGCACGTGCAATCTCTCATCCTGGTACATCACCAAAGATTTCCGCGGTGGCGGGCTCGGTTTTAAAATGATGAGTACGGCACTCAGTGAACCGCGCGTTACTTTCACAACCTATTCGTCAAACCCGCCTGCCCTTTCAGTATGCTTCAAAGCCGGAATGGTTCCGCTGGAAACCCACCGTTTGATCTGGCACGCGCAAAGCGCGTCCGTATTTGGTGGTGTTGAAATTACGCGAAATGTAGAAAATGCCTTGGTCGATCTCGATGCCACTTCACGTCAGGCATTGGATGACCATAAAGGCATGAACATTCACCCGGTCATTTATCGCGCCGACGGCAAATCCGGACTCGCTGTGTTTTCGATCAAGGAAAAGGGCGCGGATATTGCTTATCACGAGGCGCTTTACATCTCAGAACGCGAGGTTTTCGCAAACCACGCCCGCGCAATCGCTGATGCAATCCTGCCGGAAACCCAAGCGCTAATGTCCGTTGATTCAAGGCTTCTCGCCGGTCTCAACGCCACCCCGGACGAATCAGAGCCATTACCCGTGCAACGCGGTTTTCAATCCGCAGGCCTAAAGCCCACCGAAATGGATTTCCTCTACTCAGAAATTCCGCTGCTGGATTTGAAACTTTATTGACCGGCAGTTGAAACCTGGCCAACAAAATAACCTGCCAAACTTAGGCGCCAAAGCCTATTCCCACTCAATAGTGCCCGGTGGTTTGGACGTGATGTCGTAGACGACACGGTTAATGCCTTTGACTTCGTTGATGATGCGGGTTGCGGCACCGCTTAAAAATTCATGGTCAAAGTGGAAATAATCCGCGGTCATACCATCAGTTGATGTCACTGCACGCAAGGCACAGACGTAATCATAAGTGCGACTGTCGCCCATCACGCCGACAGATTGCACAGGAAGCAGCACCGCAAATGCCTGCCAGATAGCGTCGTAAAGGCCAGCTTTACGGATTTCGTCGAGATAAACCGCATCGGCCTTACGCAAGATTTCCAGTTTTTCTTGTGAGATTGCGCCGGGAATACGAATGGCAAGACCCGGCCCCGGAAACGGATGGCGCGCCACAAACGGTTCCGGTAGGCCAAGCTCGCGCCCCAGCACCCGCACCTCGTCTTTGAACAGTTCGCGCAATGGTTCCACCAGATCCATATTCATGCGATCCGGCAGCCCGCCCACATTGTGGTGTGACTTGATGGTGACGGATGGCCCGCCAGTGAAAGATACACTTTCGATCACGTCCGGGTACAGGGTGCCTTGTGCCAAAAACTGCGCGCCGCCAATGCCATTGGCTTCGCGTTCAAACACATCAATGAAGGTAGACCCGATAATTTTACGCTTCTTTTCCGGGTCGGAGACCCCTTCCAGCTTGCCGATAAACTCATCAGCGGCGTGCACATGAATAAGCGGAATATGATAATGGCCGCGAAAAAGGCTCACCACCTCATCTGCTTCATTGGCGCGCATCATGCCTGTGTCGACAAACACGCACTGTAATTGATCGCCAATGGCTTCATGGATAAGAACCGCCGCAACAGACGAATCAACCCCGCCCGACAGCCCGCAAATAACCTTTCCATCGCCAACCTGGCTGCGAATGCGGGCAATAGCGTCCGTCTTGAACGAGGCCATTGTCCAGTCGCCCGGGCAGCCACAGACGTTGTGAACAAAATTTGAAATGAGCTGAGCGCCGTCTGGGGTATGCACCACTTCGGGGTGGAACATGAAAGTGTAATAGCGCCGGTTTTCATCGCCGGCGACCGCAAATGGGGCACCGTCAGACGCCGCAAACACTTCAAAACCTTCTGGCAACTCGACGACCCGGTCACCATGAGACATCCAAACCTGATGGCTTTCTCCAGCCTGCCATACACCGTCAAACAAGGCGCAATGCTTTTGCACCTCGACATATGCACGGCCAAATTCGCGATGATCGGAAAGCTCTACCCGCCCACCAAGTTGTGCACATAACGTTTGCTGGCCATAGCAAATGCCGAGAATCGGCACGCCCATCTCAAACGCTTTTTGCGGAGCACGTGGCGACTGGCCTTCCAGAACGGACGCCGGACCACCGGAGAAGATGATACCTTTCAGGCCTTCGCGATCTAATGCATCCTCTGCCAGTTGGAATGGGACAATCTCAGAGTACACCCCTGCTTCGCGCACGCGCCGTGCAATAAGCTGAGTAACTTGAGAGCCAAAATCGACGATTAAAACATGGTCTGTCATGCGCTGAGACTCGGTGCTGATGGGCTTGGCCCGGTAGAGCATCACAGGGCGAGTGCGTCAAGACGCCATTGCAGCGCACAAATTTTCTCTTGCAACTGGCGTGCAGTCACGACATGACAGTATGCGGAAAAACTCGAATGGAGCGTTAAGCGCTGTTATATTTCCAAACAGCAGGTCATTTCAGGCCTTAGCTTTACGAACCATACTATGACAAAATCATTCTGGAATTAAAAACTGAACCGGGAGTTCACTATGAAAAAGATACTTTCCATCTCCTTGCTGACCGCCTCACTGGCGATTGCTGGCGGGTGCGATGATGGCTCAGAGAAAAAGGCAAAAGATGCAGCGGAAAAAGCCAAAGTAGAAGCTGCTGAAATGGCCAAGAAAACCGAAGACGAAGCCAAAAAAGCCGCTGAAGCCGCTAAAATGAAAGCGGATGAAGAAGCCAAAAAAGTCGAAGACGAAGCCAAAAAAGCTGCTGACGCCGCCAAAAAGCTTGAAGAAGAAGCTAAAATGAAGGCTGAAGAAGAAGCCAAAAAGGTTGAAGAAGCCGCTAAAATGAAAGCGGAAGAAGAAGCCAAAGCAGCGGAAGAAGCAGCGAAAAAAGCTGAAATGGAAGCTAAGAGCGCCGCCGATCTGGCCGCAGAAGCTGCGAAAAAAGCTACTGAAGATGCAGCAAAAAGCGCCACCGACGCTGTGACCGACACGATCAAGAAGGTCACCGAATAATCCAGCTGAAACATTCAGCTAACAAAAATTCGGGGAGTGCCATGCGCACTTCCCGTTTTTTTTGTCAGATTGTATCCGCTTTAAACCTTGCCCAAAACAGCGAAAAAGAAGCCATCAGTCTGGGTCGATGCCGGTGTTAATGTGACGCTGCAATCATCCGACGACCACGGAGTAAGTGTGTCGAAGCCAAATGTGTCCTGCCATACCTCTCCAGCAGACAAGAGTTGAAACTTGTCACCTTGTTCTTCAAGGAATGCATAAACCTGGCCTTCATTTTCGTCAGGCAATAGCGAACAGGTAATATAGCAAAGAAAACCGCCGGGGCGAACAAACACAGAAGCTTCAGCAAGAACACCTGCTTGTTCTTCCATCCGCCTATCGAGTGCTTCCTGTCCTAGCCGCCATTTAGCGTCTGGCCGCCGCCGCCATATACCGGATCCGGTGCATGGCGCATCAACAACAACCCGGTCCATACGCCCAACAAGATCATCCAAAACACCATCTTGCGGTTCGCGAACCTGAACATTGCGCACGCCCGCCCGGCGGATGCGTTCATGAATGGGTGCAAGGCGCGAGCGGTTGGAATCATAGGCAAAAACCTGCCCTTTGTTTTCCATATTTGCCGCAAGGGCTAGTGTTTTGCCACCAGCACCTGCGCAAAAATCCAAAACTTGCTCGCCCGGCTTGGCAAAAACCAATCGCGAAACAACCTGGCTCGCTTCATCCTGTATTTCCAGGAAACCTTTTTGATACGCCCCATCGGCTTGCACATTGGCAGTGCGTCCAAACAAATCCGGCGGTGCAATGCGTAATCCATCAGGAGACAATGTCGTTTTTTCAGGATTAAAACGCGTCAATGCTTTGGCCACTTTCTCGCGGCTGGCTTTCAAGGCGTTGACCCGCAAATCAAGTGGCGGGCGCTGCGCCAGAGCTTGGCCTTCAGCCACCATTTCATCATCAAAATTAGCTTGAAAATGCGGCGCGATCCACTCAGGTAGCTCAGCACGCACCCAGTCGGGGGCATCATCAAGTGTCCCTGCAGAAAGCGCTTTTAATTCATCATCAGATAGGGCTTCGGGGCAGAATTTCTCACCTGAAAACCAACGTTGAACGGTTTCCAGCGGCGATTGCGTATGCAGGGCCAAAGTACCAATGACGACGGCACGTGGGCTGTCTGTTCCCATGGTCCATGCAGCACTCGCCCTGTGGCGCAAACAGTCGAACA
>CAJQND010000150.1 GCA_905479595.1 uncultured Hyphomicrobiales bacterium | reverse complement strand
ATGACCTTGCACAAAATGCCTTTGTTTGTGTGGTCGATCCTGGTCACCGTGTTCTTGCTGCTGCTGTCCCTGCCGGTTTTTGCAGGTGCCATCACCATGCTGCTTACGGACCGCAACTTCGGCACGACGTTCTATGCCCCTGAAGGCGGCGGCGATCCGATCCTTTACCAGCATCTGTTCTGGTTCTTCGCCCATCCGGAAGTTTATATCCTTATCCTTCCAGGCTTCGGCATTGTCTCTCAGGTGGTTTCAACCTTCTCCAAGAAACCAATTTTTGGTTATCTTGGAATGGCATATGCCATGGTTGCAATCGGTGTGGTCGGGTTCATCGTGTGGGCCCACCATATGTATACCGTGGGTCTTGATGTCGATACGCAGGCCTATTTCATGCTCGCAACCATGGTGATTGCGGTGCCAACGGGCGTGAAGATTTTCTCGTGGATTGCAACCATGTGGGGCGGCTCTATCGAGTTCCGTACCCCTATGTTGTGGGCGATCGGCTTTATCTTCCTGTTTACCGTTGGCGGAGTTACCGGCGTCGTCCTCGCCAATGCGGGTGTCGACCGTTCTTTGCATGATACCTACTATGTGGTGGCCCACTTCCATTACGTGCTGTCGCTTGGTGCGGTGTTCGCGATCTTCTCGGGCTGGTACTACTGGTTCCCGAAAATATTCGGTTACATGTACAATTCAATGGTGGCTAAAACCCATTTCTGGGTCACCTTTATTGGCGTGAACTTGCTCTTCTTCCCGCAGCATTTCCTTGGGCTGGCCGGGATGCCAAGGCGTTATGTGGACTATCCTGACGCATTTGCCGGATGGAATATGGTTTCTTCTCTTGGGTCCTACATCACTTCCTTTGGTGTGTTGATCTTCCTGTACGGGCTCTTTGAAGCGTTTTCGAAGAAGCGGGTTGCGGGCGACAATCCCTGGGGTGCTGGCGCAACGACCCTGGAATGGACCTTGTCGTCACCGCCGCCATTCCATCAGTTCAATGAACTGCCAAAAATAAAGTAACTCTGGATTGCAGGCGGCTTTGCGTTTTGCGTGAAGTCGCCTGAACCACTTTTCAAGACGAAGTGACATAAACAACGACATGAGTGATATTTCGGTGGAAACAGCAACAGATACCCAAGCTTATTCTGGCAACGCGATGGCTGATGTCATCGGCGGCCAGGGCTCGGTTGGTGATTATTGGGCGCTGATGAAGCCGCGCGTCATGTCGCTGGTCATTTTTACTGCTTTTGTCGGCATGATGGTGGCACCAGGTACAATCCATCCGTTTATTGGCATGGTGGCTATTCTATGCATCGCGGTTGGAGCAGGTGCGTCTGGCGCACTGAACATGTGGTATGACGCTGATATCGATGCGCTCATGCAACGCACCGCCAAACGCCCCATTCCACGTGGCCGCATCACACCGGGCGAGGCCTTGGGCTTTGGCGCAACCCTCTCCATCGGTTCCGTTGTTGTCATGGGCATTACAGTGAATTGGCCTTCTGCTGCTTTGCTGGCAGGTTCAATCGCGTTCTATCTGTTTATCTACACCATGTGGCTGAAGCGCTCGACGCCGCAGAACATCGTCATCGGTGGTGCTGCTGGTGCTTTCCCGCCAATGATCGGTTGGGCGGCAGTGACCGGATCAGTCGATGCTTCATCAATTGCGCTGTTCCTGATTATCTTCATGTGGACGCCGCCGCATTTCTGGGCCTTGGCTCTGTACAAGTCACGCGAGTATGAGCGTGTCAGTGTGCCTATGTTGCCAGTTGTTGCTGGTGCCGATGAAACCCGCCGGCAAATCTGGATCTATTCGCTTTTGTTGATGCCGGTAACCATCGCGCCTTATGCGCTTGGCTCTGCCGGGCTTGCATATGTTGGCGCTGCTGCTTTGTTGGGCGGTTATTTTCTCTACCTCGCATGGCGGGTGTTCAGCCTGCGCGACGGGCAGGTGGCGGACCGTGCAGCGCGACGGTTGTTTGGATATTCGATCTTTTATCTTTTCGCACTTTTCGCCGTATTGCTGGTCGAGCAGGGAATTGTCCCGCTTGCCATCAAAGCAAGCCAGGCGGCAGGGTGGTTGTAAATGGCACAGGACGCAGCGATCATGGCTAATGATGAAGATGCGAAGCGGCGCAAATGGCGCAACATTGCTATCGCCCTGGTGCTCGCCGCCATGGTTGTGATTTTTTATGTTGTGACGATTGTGCGTATTGGCGGCAATATTGCCGAGCGCGCGGGCTAGGAAAACGAAGCAGATCATGAGCGCCCAGCAGGAAAATAAAACCAACCGGAAGAACCGCACCCTCGCGGCCGGCTGTTTTGTGCTGGTTGCGGGAATGGTCGGCATGGCCTATGCGGCAGTTCCGCTTTATGCGCTGTTCTGCCAGGTAACCGGATATGCAGGCACTACCCAAAGATCCGACGGCCCGGCTGGTGAAACGCTGAACCGGGAGATGACGGTTAGGTTTGACGCTAATGTAAACAATCGTCTGGCCTGGAATTTTAAGCCAATGCAACGCAAGGTAACCCTTAAGGTGGGCCAGGAAGCGCTGATTTTCTACCGGGCTGAGAATGCATCGAAAAAGACCATTACAGGCACGGCTACGTTTAACGTGACGCCTGCCAATGCCGGGGCCTATTTCAACAAGGTCGAATGCTTCTGCTTTACCGAGCAGGTTTTGAAAGCCGGTGAAGGCGTTGATATGCCTGTGTCATTTTTCATCGATCCTGACATTGAAAATGACCCTGATCTAAAGAGTCTGAAAACAATCACCCTGTCCTACACCTTCTACCCTGCCAAGGCGGGAACGGCGGCGAAGACAGCTAAAGCCGAAATTAAAAATGGTATCGTCAACTGACGGTATATGAGTTTAACTAGGGGCGGGCCAGCTTGGCCCAGAAGAAACCGGAGTAGCGGAAATGGCCGACAGCCACTCAAAGAACCATGATTACCATTTGGTAGATCCAAGCCCATGGCCAGCGATAGGCGCAGCTTCCGCTTTCGTCATGGCGATAGGCGCTATCGGTTACATGCGCTATCTGAAAGATGAAGAAGTTTCGATCATCGGGTTCAACATTTCCAAGCCATGGATCTTCCTGGTTGGAACTGTTCTGGTGCTCTACACAATGTTCATGTGGTGGCGCGATATTACTCGCGAAGCCGAGCATGAAGGCCACCACACGCCAGTGGTTCAGCTGCATATGCGCTATGGCATGCTGCTGTTTATTGCCTCTGAAGTGATGTTCTTCGTCGCCTGGTTCTGGGCGTTCTTCGATGCCAGCCTTTATGCTGGCGAAGCGGCACAGGTCGCTCGTATTGAGCATACCGGCGGTCATTGGCCACCAAAAGGAATAAATGTGTTTGACCCCTGGCATCTGCCATTGCTCAACACGGTGATCCTGCTCACCTCCGGCACAACGGTTACCTGGGCCCATCATGCTCTGCTGAACGATGATCGCACGGGACTGAAATGGGGCCTTATTTGCACGATTGTCCTTGGGGCATTGTTTACCTGCGTTCAGGTTTATGAATATGCCCATGCCGGATTTAGTTTCGCTGGCAGCATTTACGGTTCAACATTCTTCATGGCGACCGGCTTCCATGGTTTCCACGTTCTCGTGGGTACAATCTTCCTGATTGTTTGCCTGTTCAGAGCGCTTGCTGGCCACTTCACGCCGAAGCAGCACTTTGGGTTTGAAGCCGCAGCATGGTACTGGCACTTTGTTGATGTGGTTTGGTTGTTCCTGTTTGCCTCAATCTATGTCTGGGGCTCATGGGGGGCTATGACCCACTAGCGGGTTTACACTGCTAGCCACTCTGGTTTCCGGCGGCTGCATCCTGGGTTTTCCTATGATGCGGCCGCCTTTTCTTTTCAGGAGTAGGATTATCATGGCCGCAAATACCTACTATCCACCACTCTCGCCTGGTGAAACGGGCATGAAAGGCAAATGCCCGCGTTGTGGCCAGGGCAAATTGTTTTCCGGTTTTCTCTCCGTCGCCGAAAAATGCCCTATTTGCGGGTTGAAATTTGACTTTGCAGATTCGGGTGAAGGACCAGCCTGGTTCATCATGACCGGCATTGGTTTTGTGATTGGCACATCTGCAATGTTGACGGAAATTCTGGTCCAGCCTCCCTATTGGGTCCATGCGGTTATCTGGCTGCCTCTTACTCTGATTCTGGCTATCGCCCCGTTGCGCCCGTTAAAAGGGTTGATGATTGCGCGCCAGTATCAAACTGATGCCCACGAGGGCCGTATTGCAGATGAATGATACGGCGGCATCTGAATCCGACCCAAAACCCAACGGTGGCCTGGTGGCGATTTCCGTATTTACGGCCTTGGCGCTTGCCATTTTAATCGGGGTAGGTTTCTGGCAGTTGCAACGTCTGACCTGGAAGAGCGGGTTAATCGCCCAAATTTCTGAGCGGATTGCAGCAGCACCCGTGCCCCTGGAAACAGTTGAGGCTGCGTATGGTAAAGGTGAAGACATCCGCTTTCGCCGGGTTTCGCTCACCGGTGTTTATGAACATGAAAATGAGCTCCACCTGTATTCGATCCTCAAAGGGCGTCAGGGTTGGCGGGCCATTACGCCGTTCCGGCACGGTGACAACGAGCTATTGCTCGTCGACCGTGGCTTTGTTCCTGAAGAAAACAAACTATCTGCCACACGCAAAGATGGGTTGCCGTCTGGCGAGGTGCGTATTTCGGGGAATGTCCGCACTCATCCGGAACAAAAAGGTGCATTCACGCCGGATAATCAGCCGGAGATCAATAAATGGTTTTGGTATGACCTGACCAATATGCTGGGGGCGGTGATAGACAAGAAGAACACAAAGTCATCTGTGTTTTTTGTTCAACTCGATACGCCAGACCACACTGCACAATGGCCGCGGGCGGTGAAAGTCAGTCCAAAGCTCACCAACAATCATTTAGGTTACGCGCTGACATGGTTCGGGCTCGCAATTACACTGGCCGGAGTGTACGTGGCTTATGTCATGGCCTGGCGCCGCAGGAGAATAATGTGACCTCAGCATATAAAACCCTGGAAGCCCGTTTCAGGCAGATGTCTGCCATTGGCGGTGCCTTGTCTATGCTTGGCTGGGACCGCTCGGTGATGATGCCGCCTGGTGGAGGCGAGGTGCGGGCGGAGCAAATGGCCGTGCTCTCGGTGATGTTGCATGAGCTTCAGAACGCTCCTGATATGGCGAGTTTGCTTGATGATGCGACGGTAGAAAATGGCCTGGATGGCTGGCAAGCTGCGAACGTGCGCGAAATGCGCCATGGCTTCAAGCACGCCACCGCGGTGCCGGCAGACCTTGTCGACAAACTGTCGCGAGCCCGTGCCAAATCGGAAATGGTCTGGCGTACGGCGCGCCAGGACGATGATTTCAAATCACTTATTGCCCCGATGAAAGAGCTGCTGGGTCTGGTGCGCGAAAGCGCCAATGCCAAAGCTGCCTCCTTTGGTGTGGCACCCTATGACGCCTTGCTGGATGGTTTTGATCCAGGCCGCACCATGGCGCAACTTGATGTTATTTTTGATGACCTTCTGGGATTTCTACCAGGCTTTATCGATGCGGCATTGGCCCACCAGGAAACCTTGCCGAATGTGTTGAAACTGGAGGGCTCGTTTGACGTGCCAGCGCAAGAGCGTTTGGGCCGTCAGATCATGGAAACACTTGGTTTCGATTTCAATCATGGGCGGCTTGATACTTCTGAACATCCGTTTTCCGGTGGTGTGCCGGACGATAGCCGCATCACGACCCGCTATGATACCGAAGATTTCACCCCCGGACTGATGGGGCTTGTTCATGAAACCGGCCACTCGATTTATGAACGCGGATTGCCGCTGGACTGGCGCGGCCAGCCTGTTGGCCGTTCGCGTGGCATGACCCTGCATGAGAGCCAGTCTTTGCTCTATGAGATGCAGGCTGCCCGCAGCCCGCAGTTTATTGCCTATCTCGCACCACTTCTGGAAGGCGCATATGGCGGCAGCGGCGAGGCATGGGAGGTGACAAACCTGACCCGTACCTATCATCGTATCGAACGCAGCCTCATTCGCGTCCATGCAGATGAGGCGACCTATCCTCTGCATGTGATTTTGCGCTACCGGTTGGAACGGGCGATGATTGCCGGTGAACTGGAAGTGGAAGACCTGCCCGGTGCTTGGAATGAAGCCATGGCTGAACTGGTGGGTGTTACGCCAGTGGATGATCGCGATGGCTGCATGCAAGACATTCATTGGCCTTCCGGTGCGTTTGGCTATTTCCCAACCTATACGCTTGGGGCACTGGCTGCGGCGCAAATATTCACCACTGCGCGCCAGGCCATGCCTGCATTGATGGACGACATCGGCAATGGTGACTTCAAGCGGCTTAACGGTTGGCTTGGTGAAAACATCCACTCAACTGGTTGCCGGTATTCTCCCGATGAAACCATCAACCGCGCCACTGGATCTCTGCTTGGAGCCGCGGCATTTAAAGCCCATTTGAAAGACCGCTATTTACCTGGTTGACCGGCGGCGTTAGGGTGCCGCCGCTCTACTGGGATAGTCAGGAAAAAAAACAGTGAAATACGTTTCCACCAGAGGTACAGCGCCGGAATTGGAATTTGAAGATGTGCTGCTCACTGGTTTAGCGGCAGATGGCGGCCTGTATGTGCCAGCCGAATGGCCGCGTTTCAGCGCCGATGATATCCGCGCAATGCGCGCGATGTCTTATGAGGAGAACGCCCTTGCGGTGATGACGCCGCTCATAGGTGATGCGGTGGCAGCAGATGAGCTGGAACATATGGTGCGCGAAGCTTACGGGCAATTTTCCCATGAAGCGGTCGTTCCCCTGAGCCAGCTTGCTGAAAACCATTGGCTCTTGGAACTTTTTCACGGGCCTACATTGGCATTCAAAGATGTTGCGATGCAGGTCCTGGGACGGTTGATGGATCATGCGCTTACGCGGCGTGGTGCGCGGGCCAGTGTTGTGGCGGCGACTTCAGGAGATACCGGCGGCGCAGCGATTGAAGCGTTCCGTGGGCGCGATGCGGTGGATATCTTCGTTCTGCATCCGCGTGGCAAGGTTTCCGAAGTGCAGCGCCGCCAGATGACCACAGTGTTGGATGCCAATGTGCACAACATTGCGATTGAAGGTACTTTTGACGACTGCCAGTCATTGGTCAAGGCGATGTTCAATGACCAGAATTTTCGCCAACGCACCGCACTTGCCGGGGTGAATTCGATCAACTGGGCGCGGATCATGGCACA
>CAJQND010000149.1 GCA_905479595.1 uncultured Hyphomicrobiales bacterium | reverse complement strand
ACAGCCGTCAGGTCAGCTGAGAACAGCTTCACGAGCTCACGAAATTTGGCTTCAGAAAGTTGGGAACTTCTTGCGTAACGATTCTTCAGTGTTTTCATAGCTTTGGACCATAACAAATGCCCTCAGCTAGTCATGACCCTTGATCTGAATGGGAACGCTTATAAGCGAAGCAATCGGGTTTGCTAATTTATTCGCAAGTTCGGCATCGCTAACCGGGCCATCGTCAGCGAGCGCCGGAATTCCCATCAAACACGTCAAGATGGCGGTCATAAAAACCGCCCATTTTCTCTTAATTGTCACTTTCAACTTTCCCAGTTAGTGCGAAGGCATCCACCATTTTCGTATGCTGGCGGATTATTGCCATTTCAGATCAATTCAAAGTAGCGCGGAACTCCCGCGGCGTTGCGCCCGCTTCTTTACGAAACGCACGGGTAAAATGTGCCGGTGCTGAATATCCCAGCTCCGTCGAAATTTTCGTGATCGACAAATCCGGCTCGTGCAGCAATTGCTTCGCGCGCTGCAAGCGGATCAAGTTGGTCATCCTGCGGAACGAAACCCCAAAACCATCCAGTTCGCGTTGAAGTTTTCTGATACCCATCCCAAGCCCGGCAGCAACCTTTTCAATGCTCACAGCACCATCAAGCAGCTGCAAGCGAATTTGTTCAGATACAATATCGTCAAGTCGCGTTGGGCTTCCCCCCATCCGCTCTCGCGAGACATCAAAAAGGCTAGGCGCACATGACACATCGTTTTCAGGCGCTGGACTTTCCAGGCACTCGCGCTGAAAAACAATCGCAACATTGGCGGCATCGAAAACAACCGGGCACCCGAATGCCTCTTCAAACACCGACCAACCGTGTGGTTTGGGAATGTTGAGCTCTACCCATTCTGGAACCCATGACCGCCCCAAATAGTAAGAAAAAACGCTCATCACCACACCAGCAGCACAACATGCAATGTGGTTGTATCCGTTGATATGGGCCGAGGCAAACCTGTACTCAAATCGTGCGAGATCCCCTTCGTTCACGCGCAAAATTCTAAGGGTGTCGGTTGCGCTGTGAAATTTCAAAGAACTTTGCGCCCGAACCAGAGATGCCCCCAGCGTCGGTGCCGCAAGAACATAGTCACCCCAAATTCCATAATCTCTAACAGTCAGGTAGCGGGCGAGCGTTAAGCCAAGATTTTGCTCTCCCATCAAGTATGCTGATGCACCAAGAAATTTTACAAGTTTTGCCTGCGGAATGAAGAAATCACGGTTCTCCAGAACCACATAAGGCATGTCCGATTTCTCCATCACATGCGCCAGCCCCTTCGCGCCCACTTCGGCGTGAACAAACTCGGGCATGGCACCAAGCGCGCGGGCAGATATCATGGAAATCGAATTTTTCATCTACTTCTTGTCCAGGCAACCGAACTGGATTTTCCATAAATCTGGAAATTTTGTCGCAAAATGGTTTGCCCTGCGGTTTTGATGCTGCGAGTTTAATTTGAGATACAACTCAAGTATACCTTAAAGTAAAAAGAATTTTCTTAAAATACACTTGAGTAAATACTGAACCCAATCGCGACCGCAGATTTGAGCCCTCCAGGCAATGGAATTCAAGGACACAGGAAAAATGCCGACATATCGCAGACAAATATCAGCCTTTGGTGTAACCGCTATAGGCGCACTAGTAATTTCGTTTTCGGCAATGGCTGGCCCGAAATTCAAGGCAGATGTGCCAAGTAGCCTGATCACACCAGATAAGGTGGAGACCAAATACCTTGGAGAATTGAAGTTTCACGACGGCTTCCCCGACAAGGCAACCGTAGAGAAAACGTATGACTTTCTCGACACGTCGCGCGCCAGTCAAGTGTTCCTCAATGCGATGTCAATTGCGTCTACATACGCAATGCTGGAAGGGCAGAAAAAAGCTGGCCTCAAGTTAAACGAAGTTGCCATTTTTGAAGAGCGTATGGATGCACGAACGCTATTTTTAACGCCGCAGACCACAACACCTTATGCAACGGCTGAGGTCGATGTGAAAAATGGTCCGGTCGTCATCGACAACCCAGGTCCAATTCTTGGCATTCTCGATGATGCCTTTTTTCTCTACGTAACCGATATTGGGTTTGCCGGGCCTGATAAAGGCAAAGGTGGAAAATACCTTATTGTCGGGCCTGATTATAAAGACCCGATTCCGGAAGGTTATCACGTCTTCAAAACCAAAACCTACCGCCATTGGCTGATCATGCGCTTGTTCGTGCAAGATGGGAAAGTAGCGGAGTCTGTTGCTGCGTTTAAGGCGGGATTTAAAATGTATCCGCTGTCGCAAGCAGAAAATCCACCAAAACAGGTTTTTCACAATTGGTCGGGCAAGAAATACAACACCATTCATGCCAGTGATGAGACGTTTTATGAGGAACTCAACGAAGCGGTTCAATACGAGCCAGCAGATGCGTTCCGCCCTGAAATCACCGGTCAAATGGCATCAATCGGAATTAAGAAAGGCCAACCTTTCGCCCCGGATGCGCGCATGAAGAAAATTCTAAAAGAAGCAGCTGCAATCGGCAACGCTTCGGCGCGCGCCTTGGTGTTCAGGCCTCGTGACAAGAAGGCTTATTTCTACCCGGATCGTCAATGGTATACGTCGCTGAACAACGGCTATGATTTCATGAACCAGGGTGCCTTGGGGCAAGATGACCGGCCAATGTTTCACTACTACGCGACGGGTATAACACCTGCCATGGTTACGCCGAAAGTCGGCACCGGATCCGTTTACGAAATCGCAGCCCATGATGCGCAGGGCGAATACCTGGACGGGGGGAAGAACTATACCGTCACCCTGCCTGCGCCTATCCCGGTCAAAAATTTCTGGTCATTCATGGTCTATGACGTTCAAACGCGGTCGATACTGGAAACTGACCAGAAATCCGGCGGTGTAGACAGCAATGCACCGGGCCTAAAGACCGAGAAAGATGGCTCAGCGGTTGTGCATTTCGGCCCAAAACCACCAAAAGACAAAGAAGGCAACTGGGTGCAAACGATGCCGGGCAAAGGTTTCAACGTGTTGTTGAGATTGTATGGCCCATTGGAGCCGTGGTTCGACAGGAGCTGGAAACCAGGCGATTTCGAATTAGTCAAATGATCATTGTTCAAGCCGAGTTCCGGATGTTTACACCACAACTGCAACCGGATCATTTCGAGAATTTTTCAGGAGTTTTGTCATGAGAAGAACTGCTTAGGTTGCGGCTAGCGCAATCTCATGGATCCATGGAACCATGCAGTCCAACTTCATCACCTCCGGGTGTAGGGCTGCGGCATACATGGAAAGACCGGTAATGGACGAGTTTCGACATCGACAAGGAACAGGCAAATGCCGGATTCTCGATGGCGACCCAAGATCGCATATTGTTAAACGACCGCGCTGGCCGCTTGTTTTTCTGGATCACATATATGCCAAAGGTACTTGGCGATGGAACTTTCCATCTCATGGGATTGAGAGATGTAGATGAAAAAATGATGGATGGAAAATCGAAGTCAATCAATAATGCGGGGGCCACGTGCAGCCTCCGAATTATTGAGAAATAGAAGACTTAAAGAGCAAAAATCATTTGAAAAAGAAATAAACACCGACTTCACATAACTACAAACCAAATAAATGAAAATTTAATCCCAGTGAATAGTTCACAAAATCTTTTAGTTCTGGTTTAATCTCTTCAGCGTACGCAAGTGAATTAAAAATACTAAAAAACAGCGCTGGGAGGTGAATTAGACCGATGGATGGTTTTGACATCGCTGCGCTCGCTATTCTCATTTTGATTGTGGTGATATTTATCTTGGCGTTCTGTGTGCTGGCCATGTTGCCGGGACGCGTAGCACTCAACCGGAACCACCAGTTCGCCACTGCGATACGCGTTGGCGGCTGGGCGACACTCATATTTGGGGGTGTCTTCTGGCCGCTCATGCTTGTTTGGGCTTTTGCTACGGACAAGAGACAAAATGTTGGTGTTCCAACCTCCAGTGACGAGGAGGAGGCTATACCATGATGATATTCTTCATTGCAGCGTGGGTTGCCGTTCTCTGGCTCCTGGTTTCTTTTGGTGTTTTCCGCAATTGGCATCGTTGGATGCAGATTTCCCCT
>CAJQND010000148.1 GCA_905479595.1 uncultured Hyphomicrobiales bacterium | reverse complement strand
ATCGTTTTGAAGCTCATTGGCTGCCAGATTTCAAACATTGATACGATACCTGATCCCACCGTCACCGCTATGGCAGTTGCCAAAGTTATGAGCAGGGATGGGATGCCGGAACTGGCCATCCGCGTTAGCAGGTCGCGTATGGTGACTAACAGAACGCCGAGCAATGCAGCGACAACATAGGTGTTAAAGCCCTGCGCGCCAGGCTTCACCACCAAAAGAACACCGGCAAAACCGACAGCAATGGCCGCCCAACGTCGAATGCCGACCTTTTCCTTGAGAACAATTGCGGCCAGCACCGTGAGTGCCAATGGCACGGTTTGCATAATTGCGCTGACATTGGCGATGGGCATGTTGAGCAGGGCAGTGATATAGGCAAACATTGCCAGCATATTGACAAAGGCACGTCCGACGACTTTCGCCTCAGACATACGCGCTGCCTGTTTGTGCACGCCCGTTGCCACGCATACCAGATACACAAATGCGATGGCGAACAACCCGCGCACAAAGATCAGCTGGCCAATCGGCAAGCCGGTGCTTGCCAGTTTGATCAATGTGTCATTGATGATCAGACATGCGGTGCCGCCGATGAATGCGGTGGCTGCCTTGAGGTTCCCTGAAAGCACCTGCTCAGTGTGTCCTGCCGATGGCATTCCAAAAGTCCAATCGCAATCACAAAAATGCGAGCCTATGCCAGGAAAGGATCAATTGGGAGCACAGAAATCGGGTAGCCGCCATGTTCAACACACATGGCTAAAGGTATTACCCGCCGGTTACGCTCATATGGCGGCCAACGGATGGTGTACGTTTGTCGCGCTCAATAATGAAATCATGGCCTTTGGGTTTGCGGGTAATCGCTTCGTCAATCGCCTGGTTGAGAAGATCATTACCACTCGAGGCCCGCAGTGGCGCGCGCAAATCTGCTGCATCGTCCTGTCCCAGGCAAAGATATAATGTGCCTGTACAGGTGAGGCGCACCCGGTTGCAGCTTTCGCAGAAATTATGGGTCAGCGGGGTGATGAAGCCCAGCCTGCCACCGGTTTCCTTGATCTCGACATAACGCGCCGGTCCTCCCGTTTTGTAGGGGATGTCCTGGAGCGTAAAGCTCTCTTCAAGCCGCGAACGGACTTGCGACAGGGGCAGATATTGGTCGGTCCGGTCTTCATCGATTTCGCCAAGTGGCATGGTTTCGATCAAGGTCAGGTCCATGTCCCGCTCATGACACCATTTGAGTATGGGGACGATTTCATGGTCGTTCTCGTTCTTCAGGGCAACCATGTTGATTTTAATTTTGAGACCTGCTGCAAGGGCGGATTCAATGCCGGCCATCACCTTGCTGAGTTCTCCCCAGCGGGTGATTGTTTTGAATTTTTGATCATTCAGCGTGTCGAGCGAGACATTGATGCGCCGCACGCCGCATTCATAAAGTTCTTTGGAGAACCGACTCAACTGGGAGCCATTGGTGGTCAGCGTCAATTCTTGCAACGCGCCTGTTTCCATGTGCCGCGACAAGGAGCGGACAAGCGACATGATGTTTTTGCGCACTAGCGGTTCGCCGCCAGTGAGCCGCAGCCGGCGCACGCCTTTTTCAACAAATGCTGAACATACCCGGTCGAGCTCTTCGAGGCTTAACACGTCACGCTTAGGCAGGAAGGACATGTTTTCCGACATGCAATATACGCAGCGGAAGTCACAACGGTCTGTTACGGAAACCCGCAAGTAAGTAACCGCGCGGCCGAAGGGGTCAATGATTGGGGATGCCTGGGGCAAGCCGTCAACACGTGAAACAATTTTATTGCTGTCCACCACTTTTACTCCGCTACCCATGCAATTTTAGTCCACTACAATTGGAATTTCTGGCCGCAAAATCAAGCCCCAAAATACCATAACCGGGGCGGCCGCCTGAATTCTCATGTTTTCGTGATGTGGAATACCACATAATCTCCACCTGCAACACTTGCTTAATGCTGAAATGGAAGTGTAACGTATACGTGAGGACGGGGAGATATCGAGTCACCTCAACGCATAAAAACGAGAAAAGCCAAGAATGGCAGCAGTTGAAACGCTTTCAATACCTCTTTCTGAAGAGGATGCTCTCAGAGCGCAAGTATACAGGTTGTTGGCATTTTACCTCCGCCAGGCACCTGATAGTGCAGGTCTGAGCCTTGCTGCAGGAATGAGCGGCGATGAAAGTCCGTTAGGAAAAGCGATCACGGCACTGGCCCGTATTGCTAAAGCCTCTGACGCTGAAATGATCTCTCGCGAATATCATGATCTTTTTATAGGTGTTGGGCGCGGTGAGCTGTTGCCCTACGCCTCGTACTATTTGACCGGTTTTCTGAACGAAAAGCCGTTGGCAAAGTTGCGTGGTGATATGGCTGAGTTGGGCATTGCACGCCAGGAGGGTGTGAAAGAACCAGAAGATCATATGGCAGCAATTTGCGAAATGATGGCGGGCTTGATCGAAGAAGAGTTCGGCGGCGCTGGCGGACTGGAACAACAGAAGAAGTTTTTTGAAACGCATCTGTCGCCCTGGGCGAGCCATTTCTTTAGCGACCTTGAAGCCGCTAATGCTTCGGTGTTTTACGCAAGCCTTGGCAATGCGGGCAAGGCGTTTATCGCCATTGAAGAAGCTGCCTTTGAAATGGTGTGAGTTTATCTAAAGACCAAGAGTGGCAATGAAAGCCGCCGTGAAGTTTGAGTGTAACATTGTTAGGAATTGGAAGGAGGATCTGCCAAATGTCCGACAATAAAACAGAGGCCAAAGCCGGCAGGCGTGATTTCCTGAAGCTTGCAGGCGTTGCCGCCGTTTCCGGTGGTGCGGCTCTTGCGACGGGTGGTGATGTCGTTGAAGCCAGTGTTCCTGATGGCCAAACACAAGGCTACCGGGAAACGGATCATGTCCGTGCGTATTATGATGCAGCCAGGTTCTAAACTCGGCCTGCGTTAAATTGAGAAACCCTTAAGCGGAGCATAGGGAAAAACGCTCCAAAACGGAGGAGAGACACATGCTTAGGAAGAAGACAGGTGGGGTGGCGATAGGCCCCCGTTTGTCATCGGCCCTAACCGAACTCACCGGCGGCGCCATAGACAGGCGCACGTTTTTGAAGAGGTCTGGCCTGGCAATCGGTGGATTGACGGCGGCGAGCGCGATGAAAAGCGCCATGGTGACCAAAGCTGAAGCAGCAGGACCTGCTGGCAGCGCGGTCGAAATCAAGAAATCAGTTTGCACTCACTGTTCTGTGGGTTGCACCGTGATGGCGGAAGTCTCTGGCGGGGTCTGGGTAGGTCAGGAACCGGCATATGACAGTCCGTTCAATCTCGGCGCGCATTGCGCCAAAGGTGCGGCAGTTCGCGAACATGCCCACGGCGAGCGGCGGTTGAAATATCCAACCAAGCTGGTCGACGGCAAGTGGCAGAGGATTTCCTGGGACGACGCCATTAATGAAATTGGTGACAGGCTTCTTTCTGCGCGCGAAAGCGCAGGGCCGGATTCGGTATATTGGCTCGGTTCTGCCAAGCACAATAACGAACAAGCATATCTGTTCCGTAAAATGTACGCCTTCTGGGGAACCAATAACGGTGACCACCAGGCGCGTATCTGTCACTCAACTACAGTTGCCGGTGTTGCAAACACCTGGGGCTATGGGGCGATGACGAACTCTTATAATGATATCCACAATTCCAGAGCGATCTTCATTATCGGCGGCAACCCCGCTGAAGCCCATCCGGTATCATTGCTGCATGTGCTGAAAGCCAAGGAAGAAAACAACGCGCCTCTGATTGTCTGCGATCCGCGGTTTACCCGCACCGCAGCACACGCATCGGAATATGTGCGCTTCCGTCCTGGCACAGACGTTGCTCTGGTCTGGGGTATCTTGTGGCATATTTTCGATAACAACTGGGAAGATAAGGAATTCATCCGCCAGCGTGTCTGGGGCATGGATCACATCCGCAAGGAAGTGAGCAATTGGAACCCGGAAGAAGTTGAAAAAGTGACTGGTGTTCCCGGCTCGCAAATGAAGCGGGTGGCGCGCACTTTGGCCCAACATAAACCTGGCACTGTTATTTGGTGCATGGGCGGCACACAGCACACCAATGGTAACAATAACACCCGTGCTTACTGCGTCTTGCAGCTTGCCCTTGGTAATATGGGTCGCGCTGGTGGCGGAACGAATATCTTCCGCGGCCATGATAACGTGCAGGGCGCGACGGACTTCTGCGTTCTGTCGCATTCGCTGCCTGGTTATTACGGGCTTAAAAAAGGCTCGTGGATGCATTGGGCCCGCGTTTGGGATGTCCAGTACGACTATCTGGCAGGGCGATTTGCTTCAGAAAAGCTGATGCAATCGAAAGGTATCCCGGTTTCGCGCTGGATCGATGGTGTTCTTGAAGACAAGGCCAATATTGATCAACCAGAAAACCTCAAAGCGATGATTTTCTGGGGACATGCGCCAAACTCGCAAACTCGTTTGGTGGAAATGCAGAAGGCAATGGATAAGTTGGAAACACTGGTGGTTATCGACCCGTATCCAACGATGACCGCTGTTATGCATAACCGCAAAGACGGGGTTTATCTGCTGCCGGCCTCAACCCAGTTTGAGACCTCTGGCTCAGTAACCGCCTCTAACCGCTCGCTGCAATGGCGTGAAAAAGTGGTTGAGCCGCTCTTTGAGTCCCTGCCGGATCATACCATCATGTACAAGCTGGCGAAGAAGCTCGGCTTTGCAGATGAGTTGTTCAAGCAGGTAAAAGTCGAAAACGACGAACCGAATATTGAAGACGTAACCCGTGAATTCAACAAGGGTATGTGGACAATCGGTTATACCGGCCAATCACCGGAACGCCTCAAGAAACACATGGCGAACCAGCATACATTCGACCGCACGACACTGCGTGCGAATGGTGGCCCGTGCGATGGCGAATATTATGGATTGCCCTGGCCTTGCTGGGGTACGGCGGAAATGGCCCACCCGGGCACGCCAAACCTGTATGATCCATCCATGCCAGTGGCTGAAGGCGGCTTGAACTTCCGTGCCCGGTTTGGTGTGAAAGCACCTGACGAATGGGGCGGACAGAACCTGCTTGCTGAAGGCGACAACGAGGGTGTGTCTTATCCTGTCGGCAATGAGCTGAAAGGTGGTCATCCTGAGTTCACAATGGCAATGCTGCAAAAACTTGGCTGGGATGCAGATCTCACAGCTGATGAACGCTCAGCAATTGACACGGTGGCAGGTGAAAAGACCAACTGGAAAACCGACCTTTCCGGCGGTATTCAGCGGGTTGCCATCAAGCATGGCTGTGCGCCATTCGGCAATGCCAAGGCACGTGCCGTGGTGTGGACGTTCCCGGATCCGGTACCAACACACCGCGAACCGCTTTACACGCCACGCCGTGATCTGTTGCCAAAATACTCCACCTATGAGGATAAGCAGGCATACCGCTTGCCGACCCGCTATGCGTCCATTCAAAAGAATGACTTTTCGAAGGATTTTCCAACGATCCTCACGTCTGGCCGTTTGGTTGAATACGAAGGTGGTGGTGACGAATCTCGGTCAAACCGCTGGCTTGCGGAACTACAGCAAAACATGTTCGTCGAAATCAATCCGACTGATGCCAATAATGGCGGCATCAAGGATGGCGAAATGGTTTGGTTGCATGGACCGGAAGGCGCCAAGGTGAAAATCATGGCGATGGTGACTGAAAGGGTTTCGGCAGGCGTTGCCTTTATGCCGTTCCACTTTGGTGGCCACATGCAAGGGGTCGATCTGCGCGATAAGTATCCGCAAGGGGCTGACCCTTATGTTCTTGGTGAAGCATCCAATACGGCTCAAACCTACGGGTATGATTCCGTAACCCAGATGCAAGAAACCAAGGCCACCCTGTGCCGCATTGAAAAAGCGTAAGGAGAACCACAATGGCTAGAATGAAGTTCCTTTGTGATGCCGAGCGCTGCATTGAGTGCAATGCATGTGTCACGGCGTGTAAAAACGAGCATGAAGTACCCTGGGGTGTTAACCGCAGGCGTGTTGTCACGATCAATGATGGCAAGCCCGGCGAACGCTCAATTTCGGTGGCCTGCATGCATTGCTCAGAAGCACCATGTATGGCGGTGTGCCCGGTAGATTGTTTCTACCAGTCCGAACAAGGCGTGGTCCTGCACAATAAGGACCTCTGCATTGGCTGCGGCTATTGCTTCTATGCGTGCCCGTTTGGCGCGCCGCAATATCCCCAGGTCGGCAATTTCGGCTCCCGCGGCAAGATGGACAAATGTACCTTCTGTGCTGGTGGACCAGATGAAGACGATTTATCTGATGCCGAGTACGAGAAGTACGGTCGTAATCGAATCGCCGAAGGCAAGCTTCCGTTGTGTGCTGAGATGTGTGCAACGCGTGCACTGATTGCCGGTGATGGTGATGAGATCGCAGACATTTAC
>CAJQND010000147.1 GCA_905479595.1 uncultured Hyphomicrobiales bacterium | reverse complement strand
TTTGGAGATTCCGCGAGTTGATCCAACGCCTGCTCCATGCGGATCGTATTCCAGTAAAGTTTTGGAGTTACGCCGATCTGGGTGCGAAACAGTTTGAAGAAGTGAGGGCGTGACAACCCGGACTCAACAGCAACTTTGTCTAGATCAACTTCTTCACCGACGCATTCACTCATAAGTTTGATGGACTTCCTGATACGGAAATCATTGATGCGCGGGCTTAAATCTACCGTATGTGAGCCAGATAGCCATTGGTGTGACTGGGCAAAACTCTCTGATGTGAGTTCATAAAGATAGCCGTCAAGAAGGTCTGTGCCATTTCCATCTGCGAGAAGGGATGTGATTTTTGCCACCAGGCTTTTGATCGGGCCATTCATTTCAATTTCCGGGCGCCCAAATTTCAGCGCAGACGTTGATGAGCGGCTGAAATTCAAAAACCAGGATGGCTTAATGTAGAGCACCAGCACGTACTGACCGTTTATTTCGTCATCAGGATCGTATTGGTGCAGCTCCCACGAATTGGCGGCGGCACCGCTTTCCGGCGAGATCGGACATGGCACGCCCTTCATGGTGAAACGGCCTGTTGCCCCCTGTACCCAGAAAACCAGATGGCCTTCCCGGTGCGCATGCTTAATCATCGGCTTGGTCAGGTGGTAAAGCGTCACCCGTCCAAACGCGCCATGATAAACAGCAATTGCATTGCTCATAACGCAGCTCCCCAGTGAGGCTGTATGCCTCTTATTTTTTATTCTCTGAAGTTAAGATGTTTTTTGTCCTCTTGGCAAGTTACAGAGCTGCGCGCATGATTTCCGCATAGTCTGTAGCGGTCGCTTTTCGCGGGTTAGTCGCGTTGGTGTGGTCGCGCTCTGCCAGTGGGGCGGCTTTGGTGATGGCCGCGTCATCGATCCCCATCTCACTTAGCTTTGTGGGCAGGCCGATACGCTTTGTCAGGTTGATAATCTCGTTTGGCAGATCAGCATTGTCAGCCAAGCCCATCGCATGTTTTAGCGCTCCATAGCGAGGCTCTACTGCCGGGGCGTTAAACGCTAGAATATGTGGTAGCAGGATTGCGTTGAGCGTGCCGTGATGCAGGCGGTACCCTGCCAGGCCACCAAGCGCATGGCTGATAGCATGTACTCCGCCGAGGCCTTTCTGGAAAGCCAGTGCACCGTTCATCGCCGCCGCCATCATCTCGCGACGGGCTTCGATATTTTTGCCGTTTTCAACTGCCGCAAGAATGTTGCCCGCCGCCCGGCCAAGGCCATCCAGCGCGATGCCATCGGCGGGTGGGTTATAGGCTGTGGCAATATAAGTTTCGACACAATGAGTCAGCGCATCCATACCTGTCCCCGCCGTAAGCCCGGCTGGAAGACCGAGGGTAAGAGCCGGGTCACAGATGGCGACGCTGGGAATAAGATATGGGCTGATCAAGCCAAGCTTGCGGCCATCATCAAATACAATGATTGCTCCGCGACCTACTTCTGATCCGGTGCCTGCTGTTGTTGGAATGGCGATCAGCGGAGGTAAAATATCTTTGATGCGAGTAACGCCACCCTCAACTGCTGCATATTGGCTCAAAGGCTTGTCGTGGGTTGCGAGAACCGCCATAGCTTTGGCGAGATCAATGCACGATCCACCCCCTAGAGCGATAATGCCATCGCATTGATTTTGCTGAAAAATATGTGCAGCATCGCTGCATGCCGACTCTGTCGGGTTCTCCGGCGTGCCGTCATAAATGCTGACAGAGATACGGGCGGGTATGACATCGCAAATGCGTTCCACCAGACCTGCTTCTACCAGACCTCTATCGGTGACAATCAATACGTTGCTGATGTTGAGGTTAGCTAGTTCATGGGGCAGAGCTTCATCAATGATGCCAACACTGAAATGGATTTTCGTCAGATATGTAATCAGCGACATCGAGCAGAACCTCCCCAGCAAGTGACAGCCCAGAAGCGAAACTGGCGCGCGAATTATCGCGCGCCAGATTTTTATGTGCAGATTAGTAAGATGTTTTGCACTCAGGCACGTCGCGGGCCGGATTGCCGATTTTCTTGAAAACAGCAGGGTCCATACCCATGGTCTGATTTACATTCGGAACAATCTGAACCAGCTTGTTTACCAGATTGCCTTTGTCATCCTTGACCACTTCAGTAACGAAGTTGGTGCCGATAGCCTGGCGATTTGCATCAAGAGTGATTTTGCCATTTGGTGCATCAAGCTCCAGTGATGCCAATCCAGCGCGGAACTTCTTATGTCCATCGCTCAAATCGCCACCAATATTGTCAAGCACAGTGAACGCAGCTGTTGCTGCATTGTAATACCCGGTGGCTAGAAGCGACGGGCTTGGGAAGCGTTTTTCAGGCGGGAAGGCGTCTTGATAAGCCTTCACGAATGCTTGCCATTTTTCATTGTCCCACGTATCAGCCTGTGGGCCAGAAGCAGGCGTGCCTGCAAGCACTTCTTTTGCTTTACCTTTAGAGTTAAGCACGGTGCCATCGACCATGATTGTGCCGCCAATAAGATTGGCTTCACCACCAGCCTGAAGGTATTGGTTCAGGAAGTTGACAGCGTCGCCGCCGCCAAGGCCTAGATAAATGGCATCCACGTCATCTGGAAGAGATGCAATAATGGAAGCAAAATCCTTGGTGCCAAGAGGGACCCAAAGACGCTCGGTGATTTCTCCACCGGCTTGGCAAAATTCCAGCGCAAACCCAAAGACTTGCGTATAGATGAAGGAATAATCTTCGCCGATAGTTGCGACTTTCTTATAGCCTTTTTTCTCGAAGACATATTTACCAAGTCCAGCGGACCATTGTGCGCCGTCCATGTTGAAACGGAAGAAGTTTTCCGACGGATTCACAAAAGTGGTTTCCTGCGCACCTGAAATGCCGTTGATAAAGGTCATATCAGGTTGTGACTTAGCATAGTCTTTGACCGCAATGCCTTCAGAACCGGAAAGCGGGCCGATCACGATATCGACTTTATCCTGCTCAACCAGCTTGCGCACGGCGCGCACCGCTGAATCTGGGCTCGCATCAGATGCTGCGATGATTATTTCAATATCGCGACCGCCAGCTTTGTTGCCGAATTTTTTAAGCGCGACGTTAAGGCCGCGCATTCCGTCTTCACCAAGAACCGTATAAGTGCCCTCGAGTGTGGCCACGACACCGACTTTCAACTTGTCAGCGGCAAAGCCGGGTAGAACAGACGTGGCGAGAAGCGCCAGGCCTGCAAAAATTGAAATGAGAAATTTCTTCATATTGGTTTCTTTCCTCCCAGGATAGAATGGGTATACACGCGTATTTTTAGCCATTCGCGCCGCGTTGTCAGGCGCAAGAACCAGGTGTGCCGCAAAATCGCATGTCTTTTGCGAGCTACCCCAATCAGGCAAATTTATCTCATTACAT
This sequence comes from uncultured Hyphomicrobiales bacterium, assembly GCA_905479595.1. Lineage (GTDB taxonomy): Bacteria > Pseudomonadota > Alphaproteobacteria > Rhizobiales > CAJQND01 > CAJQND01. The sequence continues at coordinate 271 of CAJQND010000147.1, read as the reverse complement.
TTTGGACGCGCGTGCATCACGCCGATTATGACGACGTAACAGAGAGTATGTTTTTTAGGGTTTGCCGTGACTTTAGGAACAGCCTGGCTGGACCCGCAGCTAATAAAATGGCGATTACCCCATCACATCATGGGTAACCTGCCCGTTGCAAATAGTCAGCAGCGGTTGAACGTTCTCCAGTTCTTTTGGATCGGTTTTTGTCACGTCCTCAGACAAGATCACAATATCAGCGAGCATTCCGGGGATTAAGGTGCCGGTCTTGTTTTCCATA
>CAJQND010000146.1 GCA_905479595.1 uncultured Hyphomicrobiales bacterium | reverse complement strand
TTCCCCTATTTTTATTTCCAACTCGAACCACTGTGGTCCGCCATATTCTGGCAAAGCTGTTTCCTGGCTGTGAATCTGGTCAACTTGATCATTCTGCTGTTTTCCATGCGCCCGCCAAGCTTCGACGACTTTGAAAAACTGGCTTACCAACAAAAATTTACCGACCTGAAACCCCGTGAAGCCGCCACCATCTTCAATCTTTCGAAACATATGCGCCTGGCTGAAGGCGAGCCCCTGTTGAACGACGGCGAGCGCAACGAGTGCCTTTACCTGATTGTGCGGGGCTCATGCAGGATTCTGAAAAACGGCAACGAGATTACCGTGCTGAAAGCAGGCGAATTCGTGGGTGAACTCAGCTTCATCAGCGGGGAGGTAGTCAGCGCCGACGTTATTTCCGCCGGGGCAACCGATCTGATGGCCTGGGAGCATGATGCCCTGGAACCGCTATTCAACCGGCAGGGATTGTATAAATCCTATGTGCATTCACTGTGCAGCGCAGACATTGCGCACAAATTGCGCAGAATGACGGACGTACATGTGGGCGCCGCTTGATTGCCCGGACCATTCACTTCGGCTTGAATAATTTGCTGCAGTCGAACTGAGATGAATATTCCTTGTGGGTGCAAACGACATCCTTGCCAAAAACATCGACCAACGCAGACTGCAGTGAAGAATGTGACTTGCCGTCAACCTGGTAGTTCATCTGGGAATAATCCAGGTTGGGCTGCGACATCATCTGGTATTCTGACTGCTCCAGGGCGTACGTCGTCCCACTCTTTGAAGGATCTTCGATGTCGTCAAAACTCACCCCTTTGCGCAGCACCAGGTCCAGTTTGCCATCGTTACCCAGATCAGTCGCCAGCCAATCAACACCCAGCGCTTCGTTAACGGCCCCGTCCTTGAGCATCATTTCATAGGTGCGATGGAATTCGGCAATGATTTCTTCGGCCCGCGGATGTTGCCTCGACACGGCGAAGTGCAATTCCCTGTACGCCAAAACCGTGTCGATTAAATAGACGTTCAACGACGAGCCTCTTTCCAGGTGCGCCCTGGCGACAAGCTCATCAATCAGAGCGATATCCGCCCTGCCTGCCTGCACAGCCGCAATGGCCTCGACGGTACCCTTGACGGGTATTTCGCTGAAAGACTTTCTCGCCTGCTCGATCGCATCACCGTATGCATAATCCGGAACCATCGCAATACGCTTACCGCTAAGATCGTCAAGCGCATGAACCTCAACCGGCTGGTCCATTGCAACCAGTGGTACGATGCGGTTGGTCAGATACGGGTTGGAAAACAGAAGAAATTTTTCCCTTTCCGCGGTACGCCAGGCAGCAGCAATTCCTTCGAGTGATCCTTTTTTCGTCTCTTCAAGGACTCTATCCCAGTCCTGGACACGTATCTCACACTTCCACCCGGCGCGATCAAGCGCCTCGCAAACCAGCTTTTCTGATATTCCCTGTTCAACGCCATCAATAATGAAGGGCGGCCAGGCATCATTACCCAGTGAAAGGCTTTGCTCCGCAGTGGCATCAGACAGGAAAAATACAGCGGCTGAAGCGAGCAGAAAGTTTCTCATGGTGCACCGTCCCGGAATTATTTTTGAAAGCGTGAGTGCAGAGTATATGAAAATTGCGGTTTAAGCGGTAATTTTGATTATCATGAACGAATACAGATTTTATCGAGCGCAGAGCCGTGAAAAAAATAATTGAGTGTGTTCCAAACTTTTCTGAAGGCCGGGATCTGGCTGTTATCTCTCAAATCACCGATGTGATCGAGAGCGTGCAGGGTACCCGCCTGCTGGATGTGGATCCCGGCGCAAGCACCAATCGAACGGTAGTGACATTTATTGGCGAGCCGGAGCCCGTCGCCGAAGCCGCGTTTCGTGCCGTTCAGAAGGCAGCCGAATTGATCGACATGTCCGGGCATACAGGTGAGCACGCCCGTTTCGGAGCAACCGACGTCTGTCCATTTGTGCCGGTGGACGGGGCAACGATGGAAGAATGCGCAGAAATCGCCCGGCAGGTTGGGCAGCGTATTGGTGATGAGTTGGGTATTCCCGTTTACCTGTATGAACATGCGGCCAATCGCCCCGAGCGATGTAACCTGGCCGATGTGCGTGCCGGTGAATATGAGGGCCTGGAGAGCAAGCTGGCCAGGGCCGAATGGAAACCGGATTTCGGACCATCCGAATTCAACAGAAAATCCGGGGCCACGGCGGTCGGCGCCCGTGAATTTCTCATCGCTTACAACATCAATCTCAACACGACTGACCGGCGCTATGCCAACGAAATCGCATACGAAATTCGTGAACGCGGCCGCTGGAAGCGGGCTGGCAATATTGAACCTTTCTACTACAAGGGCGACGTCGTATATTTTGAAGAAGGCAAATTCGCTGACGGAAACTCCGATTTCGTTGCAGGCTCATTCGACGAACTGGCTCTTTTCTACAAGGATAAATACGGTGGCGACCTCCATGAACGTTATCGGAGCATCGGACTCGACCCGGATGACCTCATTGGACGGCCGGTATACAAAGACGGCATGTTCACGCATTTGAAGGGTATTGGCTGGGTGGTCGAAGACTACCATTGCGCCCAGATTTCCCTGAATCTGACGGACTACAAACTAACCAGTCCACAGGATGTTCTGGAGGCAGCCCGCGAGCTGGCTGTAAAACGTGGAATCGTCATCACCGGTTCGGAAATTGTCGGCGTCGTGCCTTTCCAGGCCATGAACAAGGCGGGACGTTTTTATCTTCGGAAAATGCAAAAATCCACCGGAATTCCGGCCCGGGACATAGTCACCACCGCCGTTCAGGCGATGGGACTCAGCGATGTTGCCGAGTTTGACATCAGCAGGAAAGTCGTCGGCATGCCGGTGGCAGACGGCCCCCTGGTCTCCATGGCCACGGCTGATTTTGTCGATGAGGTTTCGCGTGATACACCGGCACCCGGCGGTGGCTCCATCGCTGCGCTGGCCGGTGCCCTGGGTTCCGCGCTTGCTTCGATGGTATTCAACCTTTCCATCAGCAAAGGCGAGTTCGATTCCCGTTATGATGATTTGTGCAAACTGGCCGAGAAAGCACAGGCTGCCAAGGATAGTCTCATCGCGGCTGTGGACGCGGACACCGAAGCCTTCAATGAAGTGATTGCGGGTATCAGGATGGCCAAGGACAGTGCTGAGCAGATCGCCCTGCGCTCCGAAGTGATTCAGGCAGGGTATAAATCAGCGGCTGAAGTTCC
>CAJQND010000145.1 GCA_905479595.1 uncultured Hyphomicrobiales bacterium | reverse complement strand
TCGAATTTGAATTCGGCATCAACGGGCGATGGAATATAGATTGCAAAGAACCCACCACCAAAACCACCCGCTTTGGATTTTTCTACATCGATATGTCCGTCGCGCCCGCTGACAAATGTTTCCGCCTGCTCCAGTCCACCTGCTTTGTAGAGTTTGGATAACACGTCATTATGGCCGTCAAAAACCAGTGGAAATTTTGAATTCACCAAAATAATCTAACTTTCATAATCTGGACCTTGCAGTCTATCAGCAAACTTTGCGCTGCATAGCCTGTTTTGGTATTTTTGCGGGAAGCATTTCTGAACGGGCTCTGCTAACCTCGTTAAATTATACATTTTTCCGTTGCTGATTGAGGAGAAAATAATGGCTTCCGACGATATTCATGATGCTGTTTTAAAGGGTACCTACTGGTGGGGAATGCCAACATTGCTGGGGGCGACACATGATCCCGACCCGGCAAATTGTGATATCGCGCTTGTTGGTGTACCCCATTCCACCGGCAATGGCACAACAGAGCGTGACCAGCATCTGGGCCCCCGTGCCGTTCGAAATGTGTCGCCATGGCTGGGCGGCAGAGTGCACAATGATTTTGCCATCGATCCATGGCAGGTGCGCGTTGCAGACGTTGGCGATGTGCCATTTCCACAAGCCAATTATAATGAGCACTGCATCGAGCAAATCACCAAATTTTATCAAAACATCGACCAGGCGAACACGCGGCCAGTATCCATAGGTGGCGATCATTCCATCACTGGCGGTATTCTCATGGGTCTGGCGGGGAAAAATGCCAAACTTACCGGTGGTGAGAAAGCCGCATTACTGCATCTGGATGCGCATACCGATACCTACGACATGCTTGATCATTTTCTTGGTGCAAAACGATCAGCCGCCCATTGGGGGTCTTACCTGGTAAAAGAAGGCTACGTGGATGCCAGCCGCAGTGTACAGATTGGACTGCGCGGCCACACCCGTTCGCTTGACTGGTTACAAAGTTCCTATGACCTTGGTTATGAGGTCATCACCATGGAGCGCTATCGCGAGATCGGCGCACAAGCAGCTTGTGACATTATTCGTGAACGCTTGGGTGATGGCCCCGTCTACATTACTTTTGATCTGGATTGCCTTGACCCGACAATTGCACCTGCGGTGTCTAATCTGGAGCCCGGTGTGGGCGGGTTCTCGGTCGATGAAGCCAATCAACTTTTGCGGTGTGTAAACGGGAAAAACATTATTGGTGGCGATGTGGTTTGCCTCATGCCGACCAAGGACCAGGCAAACAACATCACATCAATGGTGGCTTCAACGATCATGTTTGAAATTATGTCCCTGGTCGCTGGTTCGCTCTCTAACGCTTAAAGGAGATGCGGTTGAAATGAGTGTGAGAATAGAAAAAACCGGGCCGGTGTGGACCGTTATTCATTCGCGACCTCAGGCGCGAAATGCCATGGACCCGGAAAGTGCAGATGCGCTGCAATCAGCCTTCCTGGAGTTTGACCGCGATGAACGCGCCAGTGTTGCCGTGTTCTGGGGCGAAGGTGGTGCATTCTGCGCAGGATGGGATTTGAAACTTGCTGCCAGCCTGGAAGGGGAAAATCCGCTAGCGGAACTTGATATGAAGGAGGGTGGCGGCGAAGTTCCGCGCGGCCCGATGGGCCCTAGCCGGCTCGAACTTTCCAAACCTGTAATTGCCGCAGTTGCTGGCCCAGCGGTGGCCGGTGGCATGGAACTGGCTCTATGGTGCGATTTTCGAGTGATGGAGGAAAGTGCCTATTTTGGTGTTTATTGTCGCCGCTGGGGCGTGCCGTTGATTGATGGTGGCACGGTGCGCTTACCGCGCCTTGTGGGTCAGGGCCGGGCATTGGAAATCATTTTAACCGGCCGCAAAGTGCCATCTGAAGAAGCCGCGCGGATTGGTTTATGTGAGTATGTTGTGGCCGATGGCGGTGCGCGGCAAAAGGCGGAAGAACTGGCCCATCAAATTGCGGAATTCCCGCAACTCTGCGTGCGCACAGACCGGCGCTCTGTCCTTGGTCAGCATGGTTTGGCGGTGCGCGAGGCGCTGGAACTCGAATGGAAAAATGGCCAACAAGCACTGGCTGAAAATGGTCTTGAGGGCGCGGCGCGATTTGCGGACGGACTGGGCCGCCATGGAGATTTCAGCAAAATTCGCTAGCACGGCTCGAGGAAACGAAGTGGACAAAGTTATCCAGGAAATGCCTCAGGACCCGGGATCATTCTTTCAAGAACCATCGCTGAAAAACCCTAAAAAGAACACTCAACGGTGAATGTGCACCTGCGGCCATCATGTGGATGGAAAAAACTGAGTTCAGCGGCATGTAGCTGTAACCGTTCTGCCGCTGTCAGAGCCCCACCTTGAGCATAAAGTACATCGCCGAGAATTGGATGGCCGAGCGCCAGCATATGGACGCGCAATTGGTGAGAGCGCCCGGTGTGTGGCGTGAGGTGGAGCCGCGTAGCGCTGGCCTCGCGTTCTAAGACCTTCCAATCTGTTTGCGCTGATTTCCCCCGTTCATGATCGACCATTTGCCGGGGCCGATTGGGCCAGTCACAAATCAGGGGCAAATCAATGTTGCCGTTGTCCTGAGCCACATTTCCCCAGACCCGCGCAATATACAGCTTGCCCGTCATGCGTTTTTCAAACTGCAGACCAAGATGGCGATGCGCTTTCCGGTTCAACGCCATTACCATGACACCTGAAGTGTCTTTATCAAGCCGGTGCACGGTGGTGGCATTGGGATAGGCTTCGCGCGCGCGCTGCTCCAGGCAGTCACTATGCTCCGGCGCTTTTCCAGGGACACTTAAAAGGCCGCTGGGCTTGGCGAGCACCAGAATATCGTCATCGCAATGTAAAACCTCAAGGTAGGGGTCCATCGGCGGTGCATAGCAAATTGGTTCTGGCGGTCTGGAAAACATCTTGTCGCTATCTCACGGGTTTTGAGTTTGCTCAAATGAGGATAGCAAAAAAGAAGGCGGAAGTGCAGCCTTCCGCCTTCTTCGCTTTTTTGTAAAGTGTTGCTACTTAATGTGCTTGCGCCTCTCTCAAGGTTTGCGCAAGTTCAGCTTCCGCTTCTTCGTCGATATGAACAGCCTCGTCAGTATCAAATGTTCCGGCTGCCGGGTCATTGTAAACTGCAACATCCAGCTTACCTTCTCCTTTTGCCACAATGCTGGAGACAACAGCATCGCCTGATACGTTGACGGCTGTTCTGATCATATCCATCAATCTGTCGACACCGAGAATGAGGCCAATGCCTTCAATCGGCAAACCAACCTGTGCGAACACCATCGATAGCATGATGAGGCCAACGCCAGGTACACCAGCAGTGCCGATGGATGCCAGAACCGACATCAAAATCACGGTCAGATAACCGGTCACTCCCAGGTCCACGCCGTAAACATTGGCGATGAAAACGGTCGCTACACCCTGCATGATCGCCGTACCATCCATGTTGATGGTTGCACCAAATGGCACCGTAAACGAAGCCACAGAGTTATCAACGCCCATACGCTGGGTTACCGTTCTCAAGGTTACAGGAATGGTGGCGTTTGAACTTGCCGTACTGAATGCAAAAACCTGCGCATTGCGGATTTTTTGCAAGAATATTCTCGGGCTAAGCCCGGAGAAAACCTTCAGAACGATCATCAAGGTGACGAACAGGTGTACCATCAACGCGCCTATGAGCACCCCTACATAGCCCAAAAGCTGAACCAGCAGTTCGAGGCCAAGGTTGGCAACTGATTTCGCAATCAACGCAAACACGGCATAAGGTGCAACGGACATGATGATGTTGACCATTTTCATCATTACTTCATTGCCAAGCTCAGCGAGCTCAACCAGGCTTTTTGCCTGACGACCCACCATCAAAATGCTGATCCCTACAAGGATCGCAAAAAAGATGATCGGCAACATCTGGCCATTGGCCATAGCGCTGATTGGGTTGGATGGAATGATATTGATGAACACATCCACCAATGGTGGTGCTTCTTTGCCCGTAAACATGGCGTCAGATGATTGGTTCATCCCTTTGCCAATGCCAGATAGTGCAGCAATTGTAATGGCTGTGGCAATCGCAATTGCGGTTGTTAGCATATAAAGCGCAAACGATTTAGACCCGACACGGCCGAGCGCTTTGATATTACCGATGCCGCAGACACCACAGATCAATGAAAAGAACACCAGTGGTACGACCAGCATCTTCAATGCATTGACAAACATCTTGCCCACAGCGTGGAACACGCCGTTGACAATGTATGTGTTGACGAACGAACCGTCTGCATTCAGCCCGCTCAAATTAAAAAACAGTCCTACGGCAATGCCGAGGAGCATGCCTAGAAGAACCTTAACTGTAAGGCTCATCTTTTTTCCGCTACTCATGATAATTCCCCCTCAATCAAAGGCTGAAATTTTGTTGCCTTCGATCTTTGCTAAAATAAATTTTTGTCAAATAACTTTGGTTTGAACTAATATTGGTTTTAATAGCTCAATCATGGACAGGAATTGCTGCTTTGGCAAGCCGTCGGTGGAAAACCCGATTTACACACTTGATGCGAAAATTGCCCTAAAGGGCCTGCGCGGCGGCCCACCCACTGGACCATGCCCATTGGAAGTTATAACCTCCGAGCCAACCGGTCACATCGACTGCTTCGCCAATTGCAAACAGGCCGGGTACGTTTTTTGCCTGCATCGTTTGGGATGATAAACCAGCGGTGCTAATCCCCCCTGCGGTCACCTCTGCCTTCGCAAATCCTTCGCTGCCGCTTGGGGTCATTTGCCATTTAGAGAGTAGATTTTCGATATCTTGGAGTTTGCGGTCCGGCGTATTGGCAAGTTCATTGTTTAACGCAATACGCTCTGATAGAGCGGTGGCCAATCTGGCCGGAAGGTGTTCTGACAAGGCAGCGCGCAGATGGGTGCGGGGCTGACTTCGTTTTGCCGCCACCAGCCAGCCTGCATCCAAATCCGGCAACAGATCCAATTCAACCTTGCGGCCATCTCGCCAATACGATGAGACCTGCAAAATTGCCGGACCGGAAAGTCCTTTATGGGTGAAAAGGGCTGCTTCCCGGAACGTCGCGTCTCCACAACGCGCAATAACCTCGCAGGCGACTCCCGATAGCGAGGTAAACAGTGCATCTTCACCGCTCAGGGTTAATGGCACCAGAGCCGGGCGCGGATCGATCACGTCTAACTCAAAGCGCCGCGCAAGATCGTAGGCAAATCCGGTCGCTCCCATTTTTAGTATGGAAAGGCCACCTGTTGCGAGCACCAATGCGGGTGCGGCGGCATTGCGGTTGCCGAATTGGATAGTATAGCGGCCATCTCCATGACCAACATCGCTAACGGCTTCACCCAATGATAGTTCCACACCGCCAAGTTCGCACTCCGCCAGCAGCATGGCGACAATCTGGCGGGCAGAACCATCGCAGAATAGTTGTCCCAGCGTTTTCTCATGCCAGGCAATATTGTGACGGTCCACAAGTGCAATGAAATCCTCCGGTCCATAGCGCTTCAGGGCCGACTTGGCAAAATGCGGGTTTTCAGAAAGGTAACGCTCTGCCGGAGTCTGCAGGTTAGTGAAATTGCAACGCCCGCCGCCGGAGATCAGGATTTTTTTGCCTGGTTCGCTGGCGTGATCCAACAGAAGAACATTGCGCCCACGCTGCCCGGCGATTGCTGCGCACATTAAGCCCGCGGCCCCGGCTCCCAGTATGATTGCATCATATTCTGTCGTGTTACGCATTGGATTTCATCATTTTGTTTGTTTTGTTTTGAAGCTTACTGCGGTTGGAATATTTGCAGATAAATTGAACGCCTGGTTCAAAGTATGGACAAGGTACCAAGCTTCATTTGAATTTGCGCTTTAAATGCGCTTCGCGTCGCGCGATGTACAGCGTTGATGCAAAAATGATACCCGCGCCAGCCCAGGTCCAGATGTCGATAAGCTCGCCCAGAACAAGATAACCAAAAATGACCGCAAAGGGTAAACGTGCAAAATCAAACCCAACTACAATAGAGGCCTCGGTTGCCGCAAAGGCACGCACCAAAGTGAGGTGGCCCAAGGTTGCGATCAGGCCCATTCCAAAAAGCACAAGCCAATGTTCCATTGGCAGTGGTGCCCATACAAATAATGCGGCCACGAGTGTGATGGGTACTAACAACGCCGTGGATATGAACACGATCTTGTCTGGGTCATCCCTAACCGTCATTCGCTTCAAGATGACCGACGTTACGCCCATTGCAAAAGCGGAAATAATCGCAAGCAAGGCACCGGCTCCCAGGGTTTCAAATCCGGGACGCAAGATGACAAAAACCCCGGAAATACCAATTAACATTGCGATCCAGCGGCGCACTTTAATCACTTCGCTTAGAAACAAGACCGCACCGATCGTTGCAAAAATGGGTGTCAGAAAACTGATCGCCGTCACCTCTCCAACAGGCAATAGCGCAAGCGCTGAAAACCAGGTGCTCATTGCAATTGTCGCGCTGATCACACGCCATATGTAGATTCGGGGTTGGTCAGTGTGAAAAATCTCCACGCCCCGGAATGCCAGAAGTGGCATCATAGTGACGAAGGCGAAGAAAACCCGGAGAAAGACGATCTGGAACGGGTGAACGCCCGCATTGGCAAGATAGCGCCCAATCACAGCAACCCCAGCCAGGAATGCGCATGAAACCAACATCCAAATTGCGCCGGCAAACGGATCATTTCGCACGCCGGGCAAGGCTTGTGTTGTCTGTGGTTCAGACAAGCCAGAAATCTTTCGAGGTTTGCGCGTCCAGACCCATTGATTAGATCAACCCGGAAATCGAACGTGCAGTTTCAATGACCAGCGGCATGATCTTCTTTTTTGCTTCCTCAACGGTCCAGTTCGGCATGTAAACTGGAATTTGGACTGCTGCAATCGCCATGCCATCGCTGTTCAACACAGCTGCTGCCGTGCTGATTTCATGCATGTGTGCTTGCTCAACGCCAATGTCATAGCCATTGCGGCGGGCATCTAATATGCGTTTGCGAATGCTGCGCAGGCTGGTGATTGTGTGTGGCGTAATGGGGTCGAGAGTGGATGCCTGCAATACGGCTTCCACTTCATGTTTAGGTCGATGCGCCAGAATGGTGATCCCACCGGCGGTGCAAAATGCCGGCATACGCCGCCCGGGCAGGGTCAACCGATAGCTGGTTTTTTCATGAGGGAGGCGGATGGTATAGAGAAGATCAGTGCCGACAAGTTCTCCAAAATTTACCGTTGTATTGTAAATTTTGCTTGCCGAGATGAGGCGAGGCATTGCGGTCTCGGTAAGCTGATTGCTCATCATAAAGGTGTAATAAAAGTCCGCCAATGCAGCAGCAGGGCGATAGCGGCGGGTGTTGGCATCTTTGGTTAGATAACCAAGTTCCAGAAGGGTGTTGGTGAACCTTTGCGCCGCACTCATGTCAAGTTCAGCGAATTTGGCAATGTCCGTAAGGCTTAATTCTTTCAGTCCGAGTTGGCGCTGCGCTGTTCGAAAAGCCTGCAGCACGCGAAAACCCTTTTCCAAAGAGGCGACATAAAGTGAGCGGTGCTCCGTCGCGGCGTTTTGAAGTTTGTCTGAACGGCTTGGCATAAGGGTACTCTTGACGTCCGCGTGTTGTGTTAATATGATATCAAAAAGCGATAAGAATTATTACTATTTAATATTTTTTTATTGGGATTGTCAAAGCTTCATCTTGCAGCATGTGCAATTCTGATAGGCACTAAGTTAAAAAGATGCCCGCAAAACGGGTCGAAATAACTGACGGAGCAGGAGTAGTTAAATGCGAATATGTAAATCAATGCTCGCCCTCGGGGTTGCAGCATTAACCGTGGCGCTTTCATCAAATGCTTATGCTGGAAAAGCTGACGACACTCTCAACTGGGCGTCCAGCCGAGAGGTTGCCGTTGTTGACCCTTACTACAACAACACACGTATGTTGGTCATCATGGGCCAGATGGGATGGGACGGTCTCGTTTTCCGCGATATCAAATCAGGTGAATTTAAACCCCTTCTCGCCAAGAGCTGGGAATGGAGTGGTGACAAAGCCATTGAGTTTGAACTTCGCGATGATGTGAAGTTTCATGACGGAACGGCGTTTGATGCAGATGATGTGGTCTATACGCTCAACCATGTATCCAACAAAGAAAATGGCGTTCTGACCTATCGTAACGTCAGCTGGATTGAGAATGCTGAAAAGCTTGGCCCTCACAAGGTTCGCGTTAACCTGAAGAAGCCATTTCCACCTGCATTCGCCTATCTGGCAAACGCGGTCGCTATGCTGCCGTCCGGGCACTATGAAAATGTGCCGAAGAAGCCCGATGGCAAAAAAGACTATGCCGCCGCGAAACCTGTTGGAACCGGCCCTTACAAAGTTGCAGAAATCAAGGCTGGCGAATTCGTCTTGATGGAAAAAAATGACGCTTATTTTGCCGATAGCCCCAAAGGCAAACCGCAAATTGGCAAGATTCGCTTCCGCACTATCAAAGAAATGAACACTGGAATCGCTGAGCTGCTCACAGGCGGCCTGGACTGGATCTGGGATGTGCCAAAAGAGCAAGCAGAACGCATGGGAAGTCATCCGTCTGTGACCGTGGAAAATGCCAAGACGTTCCGCGTCTCCTACATGGCTTTTGATGTTCTTGGTCAATCTGGCCAGGAGTTTTTCAAGGATAAACGGGTGCGTCAGGCAATCTCTCACGCCATTGATCGTGCATCGATTTCCAAAAACCTTGTTGGTCCAGCCTCTGTCGTCATTCCATCCGCATGCCACCCGGACCAGTTCGGGTGCAGCCAGGATGTGCCGACATATGCCTACGATCCAGCAAAGGCCAAGGCTTTGCTAAAAGAAGCAGGCTATGAGAACGGCTTTGAGTTCGACTTGTACGCGTACCGGGAACGGGAGTTTACGGAAGCGGTCATTGGCGATCTGGCAAAAATTGGCGTCAAAGCGAAGTTGAACTTCATGCAATATCGTGCTCTGCGCGATGTCGTGCGAAAGGGAAAAACACCGATCAATCACATGACCTGGGGGTCATATTCGATCCCGGATGTTTCGGCGATTGTCAGTAATTTCTTCACGCACGGTCCTGACGATTTGACCAAAGATCCGCAGATGAAAGAGTTTCTGAACGTTGCAGATAATTCGATTGATCCTGCAAAGCGTCAGGAATTTTATAAGAAAGCCTTCGACCGGATAGCCAGCGAAGCTTACTGGCTGCCAATGTTCACCTATGCGAAATACTACGCATGGTCGAAGGATCTGGACTTCTCGCCAACGCCTGACGAGATCCCCCGCTTTTACGCAACAAAGTGGAAATAACACGCGCTTGAAACCCAAAGCCCGGCCGAATTATCGGCCGGGTGAATTTATAGGGTAATGATGTTTTATTATGCTTTGAAAAGGCTTGGTGTCGCAGTTTTAGTGGCTGTAACCGTTTCAATTCTTTCATTTTCGATGGTTTATTTGTCAGGTGATCCTGCCGTCGCACTTGCTGGCGAAGGTGCCAGCAATGAAGACATAGAAAATGTTAGGAGAATCTATGGTTTCGATCAGCCTATTATCTTTCAGTATGGCAATTGGCTGCTGCAGGCGGTGCAAGGTAACCTGGGCCATTCCAATTATCTGAAATCGCCGGTGGCGAGCGTGATCTTTGAACGTTTGCCTACGACGATGCTGCTTGGCGCGTGTTCGCTTGCTTTCGCACTTTTACTGGCCATCCCGCTGGGCGTGGTCGCAGCAATCCGGCCAAACAGCATTATTGACCGGATTGCATTAAGCATCGCAGTTGTCGGTCAAGCGATGCCTAGTTTCTGGTTTGCGCTGACGATGATTTTGTGGTTGGGAATTAACTGGCGCTTATTGCCGATTACCGGCACTGAAAGCTGGATGAATTTCATCATGCCATCAGTGGCGCTTGGGTATTATCTGACACCGGCAGTCATGCGATTAACCCGGGCTGGCATGCTTGAAGTGTTGTCGTCTGACTACATTCGAACAGCGCGCGCGAAGGGATTGCGCCCAATGACGGTGCTGTTCAAGCACGCATTGCGCAACGCCATCATTCCGGTGGTATCGCTCGCAGCGGTTCAATTTGGATTTATGCTTGGCGGGTCGATCGTTATCGAGACGATTTTTGCAATTAACGGGCTCGGCTATCTGGCCTGGGAGTCAATTCTCCGTGCTGACGTGCCGATGATGCAAGCTATCGTGCTTGTTTTAAGCGTCTTCTACATTCTGCTGACATTCCTGGCAGATATGTTGAATGCATTCCTCGACCCCCGCATACGGGTGGCATGATATGAACACGAACACAGCAAAACCCAAAGATACAACTATAGCTGCCGAACCGACACCGGGTTCGTTGATGCGCAAACGTATCTTTACCCATTGGGGCTTTATGATTGGTGCTTTCGTTTTAATCGTAATTATCCTGATGGCATTGCTGGCGCCCTATATCTCTCCTGGAGACCCGTTCGACCAGGTTCTGTCGCGCAAGCTGATTCCGCCGATTTGGCATGACAGCGCAAAAGTAACGTGGGAACACCCGCTCGGCACGGACAAACTCGGTCGAGATTACATGACGCGCCTGTTCTATGGCGCGCGCATTTCGCTCCTTATCGGCTTCGGCGCAATGCTTATTTCCGGCATCATCGGAACGGCCCTCGGTGTTTTGGCTGGATACTATGGTGGACGCGTCGATATGGTCGTGAACTTTATCATTACAACGCGGTTATCCTTACCTGTCGTGCTGGTTGCATTGGCGGTGGTCTCCATTGTGGGCTCGTCTCTGAACGTTGTTATTTGGGTACTTGGTCTATTGATATGGGACAGGTTCGCGGTGGTTATGCGAAGTGCCACGCAACAGGTTCGTGCGCTCGATTTTGTAACATCTGCGCAAGCTCTCGGGTGTTCAACACCGCGCATATTGTTGACCGAAATCATGCCCAACATCACCAACCAGTTCGTTGTAATCGCGACCCTGGAGATGGCCCACGCTATCTTGCTTGAAGCGACGTTGTCCTTTTTGGGACTGGGCGTGCAGCCCCCGGAACCAAGCTGGGGTCTTATGATTTCTGAAGCAAAAGGCATGATCTTTTTTGACCCTTGGTTGATTACTATTCCCGGGCTTGCACTGTTTGCACTGGTTCTTTCGATAAATCTGTTGGGTGACGGCATACGTGACGTGACGGCTCCGGAGAACCGAAACTGATGAGCAAAAAAATTGAAAAAACTGGTTCAAATCGCGTTCTTGAGGTCAAAAATCTGAACGTCGAAATTCCTGTGCCATCTGGCTTGTTGCGCCCGGTTCAGAATGTTTCGTTGCGCGTGGATCGTGGCGAGACATTGTGTATCGTCGGTGAATCTGGCTGCGGAAAATCTCTGACCTCCCTTGCGATCATGGACTTGCTCCCTTCAAAGGCTAAGCGCACTTGTGATGAAATGCGGCTACTGGGAGAAAATGTATTCGGAATAAAAGAACGCGCCATGTCGGACCTCCGAGGCGACCGTATGAGCATGATCTTTCAGGAACCAATGACATCGCTTAATCCAGCCTACACAATCGGCAATCAACTTGGTGAGGCCCTCCGGCGTCACCAAAATGTGTCGAATGCCGAGGCGAGAGATCGTGCAATCTACCTGCTTGAGAAAGTTGGCATCACAGCCGCTGCTGGGCGGCTTGGCCAGTACCCGCATCAGCTGTCAGGCGGCTTACGCCAACGGGTGATGATCGCGATGGCATTGATGTGTGGTCCTGATCTCATCATTGCCGATGAACCAACAACCGCTTTGGATGTCACCATTCAAGCACAAATTCTGCATTTGCTGAGTGAACTTCAACGCGAGTTCCATATGGGAATGGTTTTGATTACGCACGATCTTGGCGTCGTGGCCCGGATCGCGGACCGCATCGCTGTAATGTATGCGGGTCAGGTCGTCGAAACGGGAACGGCGGAGCAGATATTCAATGCGCCGACCCATCCCTACACGCGTGGGCTTCTCCAGTGCATTCCCATTCCCGGCAAGACAAAACGCGGCGAGCGGCTTGGTGCCATTCCAGGCATTGTGCCGTCTTTGGTGGGGCATATGGATGGATGCCATTTCGCCAGCCGGTGTTCGGAAGTGCAAGCCAGGTGTCAAACCGGAAATATTGAGTTGGCACCCGCCAAACAGAAGGGACACTTATGCAGATGTGTGCTGGCGCAGAGCGGTCCTTCCAGCGAACTTGAAACAGGCGAGGCGGCAGTATGAGTGAGGTTGTCCTTGAAGCTAAAGATGTAACGCGCACCTTTATGATCTCCGGTGGGTTCATGAAGCCCCAGCGTCCGCTGCATGCGGTCAACGGGGTAGATATGCGTATCCGGCGGGGCGATGTCCTCGCGTTAGTTGGCGAGTCTGGTTGTGGCAAGTCGACCCTTGCCAAAATGTTGCTTGGAATTTTACCACCGACTATGGGTTCACTGGAATTGGATGGCATGCCCATTCAGTCAATGAACCGTTTGCAAATTGCCCAGACTGTCCAGCCAATATTTCAGGACCCCTACTCGTCACTCAATCCGCGTAAATCGATTGGCAGTATCATCACGTTACCGCTCAAGGTTCAGGGAGATAAAGATTCCGGTACATGGCGCAAGCGTGCTGAGGAAATCATGAACTCGTCGGCCTTCCCCAACGGGTTTACAATAATTATCCCAGCCAACTTTCAGGCGGCCAGAGGCAAAGGGTGGCGATTGCCCGCGCACTGATCAACCGCCCACGCATTGTCATTTGCGATGAGCCGACTTCGGCACTTGATGTGTCGGTTCAGTCGCAAATATTGAACTTGCTGCAGGACCTTCGAGAAGAGCTAGGTTTGACCTACCTGGTGATCAGTCACAATCTTGCTGTTGTAGAGCATATGGCGACGCGCGTTGCGGTCATGTATTTGGGCCGGATAGTTGAAGAAGAAGATGCAGATACCCTGTTTTCGTCTCCCAAGCACCCTTACTCAAAAGCGCTTCTGGAATCAGTTCTCACACCCGACCCAAGTCTCGGTATACCTGATACGCACCTTGGTGCCGCATACCCGAACCCGCTCGATATGCCAACAGGGTGCCGGTTCCATCCGCGTTGCATAGACGTGATGCCCCATTGCGGCCAGATCGCACCGCAAAAGATCGCGTTTGGAGATGGGCATGTGGAATGTCACCTCTACGATGAAAATAGAGGCAAGGGCAGTTTGGCGTCATGAGCAAGGTTGGAACGAGAGATGGGGCGTTAGATCGTGTGCGGGCTTATTTTGAAGGTGGTACTTTCGAAGCAGAGTTGTCCGCACGTGTTGCCCACCGAACCGAGAGCCAAAAACTTCCCGAAAGCATGCCGCATCTCCATAAATATCTTGAAGATGAGATGAGACCGGCCTTCGAGGAGATGGGCTTCACTATCAAATCCTATGACAACCCGATTGCAGGGCAAGCACCGGCAATCCTTGCGACTCGGATTGAAGACCCTTCGCTTCCAACGGTACTTGGGTACGGCCATGGCGACGTTATTCATGGACTTGAAGATCAATGGACCAAAGGCAACGGGCCTTGGGTAACGGCACGCGATGGCGACCGGTTATACGGGCGGGGTACCGCGGACAATAAAGCGCAACATACAATCAATATGGCTGCAATGCGTGCTGTTCTTGAAGAGCGCGGCGTTCTCGGATTTAACGCAAAGTTCTTGCTTGAAATGGGCGAAGAGGCCGGCTCCAAAGGGCTCGCCGAGTTAGTGAAGGCGAACAAGGAGGATTTTGCATCCGATGTCTTTATCGGTTCTGATGGTCCACGTGTGTCGCCAGCCCGGCCAACACTTTCTCTTGGTTGCCGCGGCGCGGTGAATTTCGATCTCGTTTGCGACCTTCGTGACGGCGGTCATCATTCTGGCAATTGGGGTGGTTTACTCGCAAACCCGGGTATCATTTTAGCGCACGCAATTGCCACCATTGTCGGCGCAAAGGGTGAGCTTTTGGTTGAGGGTTTGAAACCTCCTGCCATGACCAGCGCGGTGCGTGAGGTGTTGAGTGATATTGAAATAGAAAGTGGAGAAAACGGACCGGCAATCGATACTTGGTGGGGGGAGCCAGGCCTAACGCCACCGCAACGGGTATACGCTTCCAATGTTTTTAATGTACTCGCCTATGCCACTGGTACAGCTGGCCGACCGGTAAACGCCATCCCGCCACAAGCAATCGCAAACTGCCAGTTGCGCTTTGTTG
The DNA here is from genome assembly GCA_905479595.1 of uncultured Hyphomicrobiales bacterium. Lineage (GTDB taxonomy): Bacteria > Pseudomonadota > Alphaproteobacteria > Rhizobiales > CAJQND01 > CAJQND01. The sequence continues at coordinate 10,308 of CAJQND010000145.1, read as the reverse complement.
CTGGCACTGATGTCGAAAACATTGTCTCCATACTCCAGGCCCATCTTGATGAGGCCGGGTTTGCGAACGTGAAAGTTACACCGCCGCCCGCATCCAATGACGGCACTTTTCAGGCGACCCGCACAGAGCCGGATCATCCTTGGGTAGTCTTTGCGCGCGAATCTCTCCAACGTTCCACTAATTCAAAGCCCGCAATCATTCCATCTATGGGTGGGTCGATTTGCAATGACATCTTTACCGATATTCTTGGTCTTCCGGCGATCTGGATCCCGCATTCGTACACATCCTGCTCCCAGCATGCGCCTGATGAGCATGTCTTGATGTCGATTTGCGGCTCTGCGCTTGATGTCATGGCGGGAGTTTACTGGGATATTGGCGCTTTGGACCCGTCTACTCGGGCAAGTTTACCGCCATATATTACTGCGAGGACTGCATAAATTTGACCAAACCATGTGATCTCAGCGCCATCGACGCGCGGCGTCTTATCGGAACCAAGGTATTGTCGCCGGTGGAATTGCTTGCCTCTTGCCTCGAACGCATCGGTGAAACGAACACCGTTCTAAATGCTGTTGTAGCTATGGATGAAGATGCCGCAATCGCGACAGCAAAGGCAGCTGAGCAAGCTGTGGTTGATGGAGAAGAACTCGACATATTGCACGGGTTGCCCGTTGGCATCAAAGACCTGAACGCCACAATGGGTTTGCGCACAACATGGGGATCGCTCATCCATAAAGATCACGTTCCAGAAGAAGATGACAGCATGGTCGCGAATGTGCGCGACTGTGGTGCAAATGTTTTTTCCAAGACAAATACCCCAGAATTCGGCGCGGGCGCGAACACAAAAAACATGGTCTATGGCGCGACAGGCAATCCCTTTGATCCAGATAAAACATGTGCTGGATCGTCGGGTGGATCGGCAGTTGCGCTTGCGGCCGGTATGATGCCTCTGGCGACCGGTTCCGACTATGGCGGCAGTTTACGCACACCTGCCGCGTTTTGCGGAATTACCGGATATCGCCCATCACCAGGGGTTGTCCCGGCGACCGGTCGACCGGTCAGTCTGAATCCATTTTCTGTCATTGGTCCAATGGGCCGTACTGTCGCCGATACCCATCTTTTGCTTTGTGCCCAGATTGACCAGAACAAACACGATCCGTTCTCCAGTTTGGATGGTTTGGTGATACCGGAGGTATTGAGCGGAATTGATCTTTCGGGATTGAGCGTGGCAATCTCAACCGATCTCGGCTGTGCACCAATTGACCGGGACATTGCCCGAATTTTTGAAGAACGGGTTGGGAAATTCCGTCATGTGTTTGCGCAAACATCTGACCGCGACCCCGCCATGGCAGATGTGCATGAGGCATTTGAAATTACCCGTGGTGTTAATTTCGTCGGTGCCCACCGCCAGCGCCTGGAGAAACACAGGGATTTATTGGGACCAAACGTCATCGACAACACCGAACGCGGGCTTGAATACAGCCTTGGAGACGTTGCCTGGGCGCATACTGTGCAATCTCGCATTTACGCTGATTTCATCGATCTTTTTGACGAGGTTGATATTCTCATCTGCCCGGCAGCTTCTGTCTCGCCGTTTCCACATTCCCAGCTTTTTGTTGAGGAAATAAACGGTGAGAAGATGCCAACCTACATGCGGTGGCTGGCGATGACCTATGCATTGACAATGGCTCTGCCTGCCGCTTGCGCGTTGCCGTGTGGAGTTGATCATTTGGGCATGCCATTTGGCATCCAGGTTGTGGGACCAAATGGCTCCGATGCGCTCATTTTAGAGGTGGCGCACAGCCTTGAGGCGCTGTTGGCTACTAATCCTGAGACTGCCCGGCCTATTCCAGATTTATCAAAACTCATTGCGTAGCAACGGACCTCAGACCATGACCGATGGCATTATTTGTGCACCTCAACCCGAAGCAGTGGAAGCTGGCGCTGACATATTGGCCAAGGGTGGGAACGCCGTAGATGCAGCGGTTGCCACTGCTTTGGTGCAAACGGCAGTTGATCCGCAAATGTGTGGCATTGCCGGGTTTGGGTCGATGCAAATCTACATGCCTGGATCGCAAACCCATGAAGTGATTGATTTTCATGGCCGAGCGCCCCTCGCGGCGACCGCGCACATGTGGGAAGACCGTGTTGTTGGTGAAACTGACGATGGGTTCGGGTTTATCCTGAAGGGGCGCGAGAACGAGTGTGGGTATGGCGCGATTACCACCCCGATGTCACTGAAAGCATATGCCAACGCGCTCACCAAATTTGGCTCTATGTCACTTAGTGATCTTTTGGAGCCAGCGATCGAGTATGCGGAGAGCGGTTTTCTTGTCCGCCCCCACGTTTTTGAGTTTTGGAACAACCCGCCGATTGCAGGACGCATGGGCTATGTTGAACTCATGACAAAGTTTCCAGCAACCAGAGCGATTTACGCAAATAGCACTGGAGAACTTCATAAAATTGGCCACAAGCTCGTCAACAAGGATCTCGCAGCGACCTATCGTCGTATTCAAAAAAATGGCCCTGATGACTTTTACAACGGTGAGATTGCCCGCGATATCATTGCCGACATGGAGGAAAACGGCGGGATTCTCTCCGCCAAGGATTTGTCGCAAGTTTCCACAACGGTAAACGATCCTCTTTGGGGGGATTATCGCGGGTATCGTATTGCCACCAACCAACCGCCAGGCGGTGGGATCATGCTTGTCGAGATGCTCAACATCCTGGAGAATTTTGATCTAGCCAGTATGGGGCATAATTCATGTGAATATGTGGCAACTGTTTCCGAGGCTATGAAGATCGCAACTGCAGATAAAGATAAACATGTAGGCGATCCCAATTTCATAGATATTCCCATCGATCATCTAACGTCAAAGTCCTATGCGGCAAGTAAGGCAGATGAGATAAAACGCGGGATGAAGGCAAGTGTTCCGCGTATGAATTCCGGGGACAAGGAATCCAAAGATACAACCCACATCAGCGTCGTGGATGCGTCAGGTAATTGCGTGTCATTAACCCACTCACTTGGAATGCCATCGGGCGTTGTCACCAACGGACTGGGATTTATGTATAATGGTTGCATGGCGGTATTCGACCCCCGCCCAGGGCAACCTGGTTCAATCACTCCCGGAAAAGCCCGCTTTTCGGCCATGTGCCCCACCATAATCTTTAAGAATAACAAGCCGTTCCTCGTAATAGGTGCCCCAGGTGGCACCTACATCACAATGGGGGTGCTTCAGGCAATTTTGAACGTAATCGACTTTGGAATGAATGCGCAGGAAGCGACCGCCGCCCCGCGGTTCTGCACTACTTCTGAGGTGATCGATGTCACAAACCGGATCCTTCGGCGCACTGAACGTGGATTGACTGATATGGGTTACCAGGTTCGGAGGAGTGCACGGAGTTATAATTTTGCCGGAGTGCATGCGCTCCGGAATTTTGAAGGCAAATGGGATGGCGGGGCCGATCCCGGCCGTGATGGCATGGTAATTTCGGTATAAATCAGCCGTCATGGACAAAGCTGATTAAGCGAACTTTTATTTGCTTGGATAGAGGATATTATATGGCTGGGCAAAAACCAGATGAAAAAGTAATTGCGGCTTGGTTGGCAGAACACGAGCAGGAAATGCTCTCACTGCTCGAAGCGCTCGTGAATACCGATAGCGGCAGCTATTTTAAAGAAGGCGTAGATGCAGCCGGTGACGTGATCAAAGAGTTCCTCGAAAACCGCGGCATACAGTGTGATACCATTCCAGTTGAAACCCATGGCGATGCGCTTCGCGCGACTGTGTCGGGAGCGTCACATGGTGGTAATCGACCCATAATTCTAATGGGCCACCGGGACACGGTCTTCCCGCGCGGTGAACCTGAGCGGCGACCTTTTGCCATCAGCGACGGGCGCGCCACCGGTCCAGGTGTTGCAGATATGAAAGCCGGGCTCGTCATGAACGCATTTGTTCTTGCCGCCTTTGCCGAGCTTGGTTGCGCCCCGGCACCGCTTGTCGGTCTCTTTACCGGAGATGAGGAAATCGGGTCACCTTCGTCGGCTCCGATCATTGCCCGTGAAGCCACCAATGCCCGTGCAGTTTTTAATTCTGAACCAGGCCGTATCAGCGGCAATGTGGTAACCGGACGCAAAGGGGGCATCTTTTTTCAATGCGCGATAACAGGCAAAGCCGCTCATTCCGGCGGCAATTTTTCCGATGGCATCAGTGCAATTGGTGAAATGGCTCACAAGATAAATGCCTGGCACGCCATTACTGATCTCGATCGTGGCATCACAGTTAACGTCGGGCTTGTTTCAGGAGGACAGTCGGTGAACACGGTCGCGCCGGAGGCTGTATGTGAAATCGATACACGGTTTATCAAACTCGCAGACCGCGATTGGTTGATCTCCGAAATTACAAGAATTGCTGATCAGAGTTTCATCGACGGCACAGCTGCATCCTTGATCATTAAAGGCGAGTTCAAACCGCTTGAACAATCTCCCGGGTCCGCTGATATATTCGAACTCTATACTGAAGCGGGACGCGACAGCGGCCTCACGATTGCCGGTGAGTTTTCCGGTGGATGCGCGGATTCTGGCATTACCGCGTCTGTTGGCACGCCAACAATTTGCGGCGTGGGACCTGTTGGTGCACACGTCCATAGCCCCGATGAATATATTGAACTCAACTCATTTGTTCCACGCGCACAAACACTGGCAAGAACAATCCTTCGCTTGAAAGTGACTGAGTAGAATGGTGGGTAATCCCACCGAGGCATCGGTTGAAATACGGTGTTGCGATGCCCGCCCCAACGGCCAGATTTCTCACCTATAGAGAAGAATTGGGATTTTGCACGACCGGATCATGGTCGTGGTAAGCGAGCCGATAATCAGGCTTCTGATGCGGCTGTGACCATAGGCTCCCATAACCAGCAAGCCGAAATTCTCTGTGCTCACTTTGTGTTCCAGGACTTTTTCAGGTTCGCCACTGGTAATGTCCACCGTTACATCGAGGCCAACGCCTGCGAGTTGTTCGCGTGCTTTTTCCAGCTTTGTGAGAATCCCAGGCGTTTCCGTGCCAACGAAACTCAACGTAGCAGACATCGCATCGAAAAATGGGCTTTCTGTAATGCGATCCACGGCCCGTTTAGCGCTGTCACCGCCATCAAAAGCGATGAGTATTTTGGAAATCGGCTGGAAAGCGCGCGAGGCGACAAATACCGGAATTTTTGAAGTGCGCACGATGCGCTCTAAATTAGACCCAAGGTGGTTTGAGGCAAAATCTGCGCCATCGCCTCGTTTGCCAATCACAACCACACGGAGTTCCGGTTCAAGTTCCGCAACCGCTTCCAGCAAGTCGCCATGTTGAAGGCGCGTGGTTACCGGGCCTACGCCGGCACGTTCAATTATCGCCTTTGCGTCATCCAGTATCGCATGGCCCTGCGCTTGCGAAAGCTTTGCGCGTTGTGCATCCAGCGTTGCGAGCTCTTCCAATAGCGCTGACCGTGCGCCCAGCTTCAAAGAGCCTGAAAGATCTCCAGTTGCGGCCCCTTCGCGTCGGCCCAAAACATGCAGCAGGTTTACCGAGGCATTGAGACGTTTTGCAATCCATGCCGTGTGATCGCAAACGCTTTGTGCATAGATGGAACTATCCACCAGCGCTAAAATTTTGGTTGTCACAGGCCTTTTCTCCCTTAGTGCAACATCAGATCATTCATCGCCCCAGGCTTGTCGTGTAGGGCAAGCTTATCAACGATGGTTTCGGTTGCTTTGTTCATGCCGACAATCTTTACATCAGCGCCGTCGCGACGGAATTTCAGCACCGCCATGTCGAGTGATTGCACCGAAGAAATATCCCAGATGTGGGCTTGGCTCACATCGATAGTAACTTGGTCCAGAGCTTCTTTGAAATCAAACGCGTCCATGAAATCCTCAACTGAACCGTAGAACAACTGCCCCTCAACGATGTAGGTGCGCTCGCGGCCATTTTCAGAAAGGACAGTTTGAACGCGGAACAGTTGCGCGATTTTGCCAGCAAAGAAGATGCCAGAAAGCAACACACCAACAAGAACACCAATGGCTAGGTTATGTGTGTAAACCACAACTGCGACCGTTGCGAGCATCACAATGGATGATGATTTGGGGTGTGTTTTCAGCGCCTTTATGGATGACCAGCTGAATGTGCCAACTGAAACCATCACCATAATCGCGACCAGGGCAGCCATGGGAATGATGCGCACCAAATCCCCTAACACTACGACCATGAACAATAAAAACACACCAGCTGCAAAACAGGATAGCCGCCCGCGGCCTCCGGATTTTACGTTGATGATCGATTGCCCGATCATCGCGCATCCGGCCATGCCACCGATAAACCCTGTTGCCGTATTGGCAAGGCCTTGCCCAATGCATTCTTGATTGCGGTTTGTTTTGGTGTCGGTCAACTCGTCTACGATATTTTGTGTCATCAGACTTTCGAGCAAACCAACAACGGCAACCGCAACTGAATAGGGCAGAATAATCAGGAGGGTTTCCAATGTCAGCGGAATATCGGGGATCAGAAAGACTGGAAGCGTATCTGGAAGCACACCCATATCGCCCACTGTGCGCACATCCCATCCAAAAAAGACCGTCAGGGATGTCAGTACAACGATGGTCAACAATGGAGAGGGTATCGCTTTTGTCAAAAGAGGAAACAGGTAAATAATGGCTAATCCGGCGCCGACGAGAACATAGGTGAGCCATGTGACATTGCGTGGGTCGAGCTCGGGGAGTTGCGCCATAAAGATGAGAATTGCCAGAGCATTCACGAACCCTGTCATCACTGATTTAGACACATAGCGCATGATAAAGCCCAGTTTCAGAACGCCTGCGGAAATCTGAATGAGGCCAGCAAGAACAGTCGCTGCCAGCAAATATTGCAGCCCGTGTTCTTTTACCAATGTCACCATCAAAACCGCCGTTGCGGCTGTGGCGGCTGAAATCATTCCGGGCCTGCCCCCGGTGAAGGCAATAATCACCGCGATTGAAAACGACGCGTAAAGACCAATCTTTGGATCGACGCCCGCAATGATCGAAAACGCAATCGCTTCAGGAATAAGAGCAAGCGCGACAACCAATCCAGCAAGAAGGTCGCCTCTGACATTGCCAAACCATTCCTGGCGATAGGAGGAAAGTGAAATCATGAATTGTCCATTGATGTACTGTTCTGCGCCGGTGTCCGGCACAGCGTAGACTGCAAAATTGATGTGTATCTTCGCAGCGGTCTGCCGCGTTCACCCAACATATAAGGAATTGGTAGGCACGCCTTACATGGCTTGGGGAGTTTTGGATAGGGCTCTGTTGCAAAATTTACTGAGGAGATGAAAAACTGATTATCTTTGGCTGAGTGACTGGCGGATCAAGATTAGGTTCCAGCTTCTTTACTCTCAAGCCATGCGCGCACAATTAAGCGATGCCGTTCACCATTGTAACTTGGAAAATGCCCGCCATGGACAAGGCGAACCGGGAATTCGAGCAATCTTTTCATGCTCGCAAAATAATCGACTTGAGAAGCCTGGTCTGTATCTTCGATCAGTGGGCCATCATAGACGATGTCACCGGAAAACAAGATGCCGGTTGCTGCCTCCCACAATGCAATACCGCCAGGTGAATGGCCCGGCGTGTGAATGACCTCAAATGTGCGATCGCCAATATCCAATACATCTCCATCTTCAACCAAACGCGTAGCTGGAGCCGCACGGATTGAGTATTCTGTCGATACGTAGGGCAATGGCGGTAAGCCGGTAAAAATGTCGTCGGTAACATAGTCGTCCGCAAAGGTATTCGCACGAGTAGGGTTGGCGAGGAGTTGTGCCTCGGCTGGATGTATCACCCGCTCGCTAAACTCATGATGGCAGCCAATGTGATCAAAGTGGGTATGGCTGGCGACGGCCAAGCAGGGTTTCTCCGTTACCAAGGGGACATGTTCGCGAAGGCTGACAACCCCCATGCCGCTATCGACCAGCATATCTTTATCCCGGCCACGCACATGCCAGATGTTACAGCGATAGAATTCTTTGATAAATGGTTCATCGATCAACGTCACATCATCGCCAATGCGCCTGACCCGATACCATTGTGTCTCAGAAATACGGTTCATCATTCTGGCAAAATTACAGGAAAAATGATGGTGCCGGAAGGCTTGATCAACAGACGCAACCAGTTAGCCAACCACCAAGGTTTAATAAACCAGCCCCCGCTTTTGGTCATACTTGTCTGGCGTTGAATTCAAATAGATATGATTTTCAACAGTAAATTAATTCATCGTTCGAGTTGTTATCAAGGAAACAGTTTGTATTTCATAAAAGTTTATTGGAATTGATGGGGAGTTATGTTCATTTACTCTTTGTGACTCAAAGTCGGATGTGAAAACGAGCGTAGAACTGAATACATTCACTCTCGTCTGTTGCGACATCCAAACAGGATACTAAATTTGATGACCACACTTGATGAAATTCGTGAATTGAAAGCCCGCATGGAGACGTCAATCATTGGGCAATCTGAAGTTATTGACCGCATCATTATTGGTCTGCTGGCCGACGGGAATTTGCTCATTGAGGGGTTGCCGGGGCTGGCAAAAACCCGCGCCATCAAAAGCCTGGCGAAGAATTTAGCTGCCGATTTTAGCCGAATTCAGTTCACGCCAGATTTGTTGCCTTCTGATGTCACCGGTTCTGAGGTTTATTTCTCTTCAGGCGGCAAGGGGGAGTTCAAGTTTCAACCCGGTCCAATCTTTGGGAACATCATTCTCGCAGATGAGATAAACCGAGCGCCGGCCAAAGTTCAGGCAGCTCTCCTGGAGGCGATGGAAGAACGGCAAGTAACTGTTTCCGGGTCTACCCATAAAATGCCAGACCTTTTTATGGTCATGGCAACCCAAAACCCGATCGAACAGGAAGGTACTTATCCTCTGCCTGAAGCGCAGATGGATCGCTTTTTGATGCACATAATGATCAACTACGGCACTGAAGAAGCCGAAGGCGATATCATCCGGCTGGTCCGATCAGAAAATAGCCCTTCAACGGGCAAGAAAAAAGCGGTGAAACCACTACCGCAAAAGGTAGTTTTTGACGCCAGAAAACAGATTGCATCGATTCACACTGCTCCAGAAATTGAAACCTATATTGTCGATCTTGTTTTCGCGACTCGCTATCCTGAAAGATATTCGGAGAAACTGAAATCCTGGATTGAGGTTGGTGCAAGCCCGCGTGGTGGTCTAGCTCTCGACAAGTGCTCGCGTACCCATGCCTGGCTTCAAGGGCGCGACTACGTAACGCCTGATGATGTGAGAGCGGTTCTGCACAATGTTTTGCGGCACAGGTTAATCTTGTCCTATGAGGCGAATGCTGACGGTATTGGCGCAGACGAAATCATTAAAGAGATCGCGACCCAGGTTGCAGTGCCGTGACCATTGAGCCCGGTGCATATACGGACTTGGCCAGCCTGATCCGGATGAAACATCAGGCGCAGGGATTTTCGTTTTTGCCGCGCCAGCCAATTCACTCCCTTCTCTCTGGCCAAAAAGCATCCAGGCTGCGTGGCCGTGGGCTGAATTTTGAAGAGATCCGGACCTACCTGCCAGGTGACGACACGCGAAACATAGACTGGAAAGTAACTGCCCGGCTCAGGGAGCCGCATGTGCGCGTTTATACTGAAGAGCGGGACAGGCCCGCCATTTTCGTAATTGATCAACGCATCGCGATGTTTTTCGGCTCAAAGAAATCAATGAAATCGGTAACTGCCGCCGAAGCCTCAGCTATTGGAGCTTGGCGTGTTCTGGACCAGGGCGACCGGGTTGGCGGCATTGTTTTCAACGATGAAACTATCTCTGAAATCCGCCCAAATAGATCCTCGAAATCAGTGATGAGGTTGCTGAAGACTGTCGTTGAATTTAACCAAGCGCTTTCATTCAAAGGGAAACCAAAATCTGTGCCTGGGCAATTGAATGCCGCATTGGAACAGGCAAGCCGCCTTGTGTCACACGACGCTTTGGTTTGCGTTATCAGCGATATGAACGGGGCCGATGTTAAGACCAAAGAGCTTCTGACCAGGCTCGCGAGGCATAACGACGTCATTGTCGCATTTGTTTTTGACCCTCTGGAAGCGGAATTACCCGAAGCCGGGCGGCTTGTTGCAGGAGATGGGGAAATGCAGCTTGAAATCAATTCCGGCGATGCGGCCTTACAAAAGAGCTTCAAAGCGGAATTTGCGAAGCGAACAGAGACAGTTAAATCAATTTTGTTGAAACGTGATGTTGCGGTGCTGCCGCTTGATACGGTCCA
>CAJQND010000144.1 GCA_905479595.1 uncultured Hyphomicrobiales bacterium | reverse complement strand
CTCAATATCAGCTGTCTCTTCAATATCACCGGCGGTGACAACACCAGGACCAGCTTTCTTGAGGATAACGCGCTTGGGGCCTTCTGCGTGCATACGCAGGGCGATTTCCTTAATATTCAGCACGATGTCAGTGACATCTTCGCGAACACCGGAAATCGAGGAAAATTCATGCAGAACACCATCGATCTGTACTGAATTGATTGCAGCACCCTGCAACGATGACAGCAAAACCCGGCGCAGCGCGTTGCCCAGGGTAACCCCAAAGCCACGTTCAAGCGGTTCAACGACAATCGTTCCACTGCGTTGTGGGTCGCGGCCGGGCTTAACTTCCGGCTTGTTTGGTTTAATCAGTTCTTGCCAGTTTTTCTGGATCACGTTCATGCCCTCTTCTAATTTCGCCAATGGGAGGCTCCGCCATGCCTCGTCCGGCGATCAAAGAAATATATTAGCTATTAACGAACACCGGACCTGTGCGGATGGTCCGGCGAAATCTTGTATGGTTAGACCCGGCGGCGCTTTGGCGGCCGGCAACCATTGTGCGGGATCGGTGTCACATCACGGATTGATGTAATCTGAAAACCAACAGCCTGCAGTGCACGCAATGCGCTTTCGCGACCAGTGCCCGGTCCGCGCACTTCAACCTCAAGGGTTTTCATGCCGTGTTCCTGAGCTTTCTTGCCAGCGTCTTCAGCAGCCATCTGGGCTGCAAACGGTGTTGATTTACGAGACCCCTTGAACCCCATCATGCCGGCAGACGCCCAAGCAATGGTGTTGCCCTGCACATCGGTGATGGTGATCATGGTGTTGTTGAATGACGCATTCACATGGGCCACGCCCGATGTGATATTTTTCCGCTCTTTGCGGCGAATGCGTGTTTTTTCCTTGGCCATGGAAGTTTTTCCTTAAACCTGATTATTTCTTTTTGCCGGCGATGGCCTTTGAAGGGCCTTTGCGGGTGCGGGCATTGGTCGATGTGCGCTGTCCGCGGACTGGCAGTCCACGGCGATGCCGAAGACCACGATAGCAGCCCAAATCCATCAGGCGCTTAATGTTCATCGCGTTCTCACGGCGCAGATCACCTTCCACGAGGTAATCCGCGTCAATCGCTTCGCGAATTTGAATGGTATCCGCGTCGGAAAGTTCATTCACGCGCATTTCGCCCGCGATGTTCAGCTTTGTGCAAATTTCCTTTGCCTTGGTCCGGCCAATGCCATGGATATAGGTCAAAGCAATTTCGACGCGTTTGTTCGTCGGGATGTTGACGCCTGCGATACGAGCCACGTTTTCGTCTCCAAAACACCAGCCGGACATTTTCCTGGGCTGGAATTAACATTGTTGAACGGGGTTTCTGAACACCAAAAACCCGGCAACCAAAAGCGCATCTGCGATTCATTGGAAGCCAGATCTTGTACAATCTTCAAATGTAGCGGTTTTCTAGTCCTGTTCGACGGCTTCGTCAACAGTTTCCCACTGTATTTGAGAGATCAGATCCCTTTCAACACCTCATTTATTTGACCGGTGACGTCTTCAATGTCCGCCATCCCATCAATCGACTTCAAAACACCCCTGCTTTCATAGTATGGCAACAGAGGTGCGGTTTGTGCGTGATAAGCCGCAAGGCGTGAACGCACGGTCTCTTCATTGTCATCTGCGCGGCGTTTGAACTCAGTTGAGCCGCACTTGTCGCAGACACCATCTTTTTTCGGTTTCTCGAATGTATCGTGATATCCTTTGCCGCATCCAGCGCAGGTATAACGTCCGGTAATCCGGCCAACGAGTGGTTCATCATCAACCTGCATTTCAACAACCGCATCGAGCATCATGCCTTTATCAGCAAGCAACCCGTCAAGCGCCCTCGCCTGGGCGACAGTGCGTGGAAATCCATCGAGAATGAAACCAGCCTTGATATCGTCCTCGTCAAGACGGTCTGAAATAATAGCAACGACGATTTCGTCAGAAACCAGTTCCCCGGCTTCCATAACCGTTTTTGCCTTAACCCCAACTTCTGTACCCGCTGCAACAGCTGCGCGCAGCATGTCACCAGTCGACAACTGAATGAGGTTATGGGCCTCTTCCAGCCTTTTAGCCTGGGTGCCTTTGCCAGCGCCAGGAGGGCCGAGAAGAATGAGTTTCATCGACGTGACCCCCGCAACTTAGACTTCTTCACCAGCCCTTCGTATTGGTGGGCCAGCAAATGACTCTGCAATTGCGCTACCGTGTCCATTGTCACAGACACGACAATCAGCAGCGAAGTGCCGCCAAAGTAGAATGGAATGCGCCCGGCATAAGCCCGAACCGCTTCAGGCAACAGGCACACGATGGTCAGATAAAGCGCACCGACCAGGGTGATGCGGGTCAAAACATAGTCAATATATTCCGCGGTACGCTCGCCAGGCCGAATGCCTGGAATGAATCCACCCTGCTTCTTCAGGTTATCTGCGGTGTCTTTTGGATTGAAAACAATCGCTGTGTAGAAGAAACAAAAGAAGATGATCAGCGTTGCGTAAAGGATCAGGAACAACGGCTGCCCCGCACCCAGAAGCGCTGTGATCGTTGTCAGCCATTCCGGCCCACCCTGACTCAAGTTCGCCACCGTTATCGGCAGCAGCAACAGAGATGAAGCAAAAATTGGCGGGATAACACCGGCTGTGTTCAGCTTGAGCGGCAGATGTGAGCTATCGCCCTGGAACATCTTATTGCCCACCTGGCGCTTAGGATATTGCACCAATAGCCGCCTTTGGGCGCGTTCCATGAACACGATGAACATAATCACCGCAATCGCCATGATGATGATGCCAAGGATAACATAGGTCGACAGAATTCCCTGACGGCCCAGTTCCAGCGTGCCGGCAATAGCGCGCGGAAGTTCAGCAACGATGCCGGCGAAAATGATCAACGAAATGCCATTACCAATACCGCGCGCCGTAATCTGCTCACCCAACCACATCAGGAATACCGTGCCGCCAACCAGTGTAATCACCGTGACAGTTCGGAAAAACATACCTGGATCAATTACCACATTGCCGGAACCCTCAAGCCCCACAGCAATGCCATAGGCCTGCATAGTGGCGAGGATAACCGTACCATAACGGGTATATTGGTTGATCTGCTTGCGCCCGCTCTCACCCTCTTTCTTGAGTTGCTCAAGATGCGGGGAAACCGTGGTCATCAGCTGAATGATAATCGATGCCGAGATGTAAGGCATGATATTGAGGGCGAAAATCGCCATACGCCCAAGCGCACCGCCAGCAAGTCCGTTAATCCAGCCAAGAATACCAGAGGCATTCTGATTGACCAGCTTACCAAGCTCTACAGGGTCGATGCCCGGAACAGGAATATACGTCCCAAGGCGATAAACCAATAAAGCGCCAAGCGTAAACCAAATCCGCTTTTTCAGCTCTTCGGCTTTTGCCAGCGCCCCGAAATTGATATTTGCGGCAAGTTGTTCTGCTGCTGATGCCATTTACTGCCCTTTTCCGGTGCTGTCCGCCACCCAGTTAACTCTAGGTGGGGGCGTGCGCCCGGAGGTCAAGACCTTTATGCTTGTTGTGCCGCTTCGCGCTTAGCCATTGCTGCCTTTTTGCGCAGGCCGCGTTTGCCATCACCAATTTCTTTTGGCTTCTCAAGAATAGTCACCTTGCCACCAGCCTTTTCGACCGCTGCAATCGCAGCCTTCGATGCGCCAGCAACCTCAAAGGAAACTTTCGTCTTCAATTCGCCATTGCCAAGAAGTCTGACACCATCACGAGTACGCTTGACGAAACCTGCTTCAATCAGAGATTCCACCGTGACAGCCTTTTTGGCATCCAGTTTCTTCGCATCAATAAAACCCTGAATCTGGCCGAGATTTATCTCGTTATAGTCAGATCCAAAAAGATTGTTAAAACCGCGTTTCGGCAGGCGCCTGTGAATTGGCATCTGGCCGCCTTCAAAACCCTTGATGGCAACACCAGAACGTGACTTCTGGCCCTTGCTGCCCCGGCCACCGGTTACGCCAGTTCCAGAACCGATACCACGGCCAACGCGCTTGCGGTTATGCTTTGCGCCTTCATTGTCTTTGATTTCGTTGAGCTTCATGGCTCTGAACTCTCTCAAATAATAGTTTCGCTTAAGCGTTATCAACCACCCGCACAAGGTGAGACACCTTGGCGATCATGCCGCGCACTGCAGGCGTATCCTTCAGGGTACGGCGGCGGTGCATCTTGTTCAGACCGAGACCAATCAACGTAGCGCGTTGATCTTGTGGGCGACGGATCGCACTTCCGATCTGTTCGACGGTAACAGTATTCTCAACCGGCTTCTTAGCCATGACAATTAACTCCTTGAACGAACTTGTGTTCGTCTATTCCGGTTGCGGTGCTACATCGCGGCGACGCGCCACAATGTCACTCACTTTTTTACCACGCCGTGCCGCAACTGAACGCGGGCTCGACTCATTTTTAAGGGCATCAAAAGTCGCACGAACCATGTTGTAAGGATTGGATGTGCCGATTGACTTGGCAACAACATCCTGCATGCCGACTGTTTCAAACACGGCGCGCATTGGTCCGCCCGCAATGATACCAGTTCCTGCAGGTGCTGAGCGTAATACAACTCGCCCTGCCCCATGACGGCCAGCCACATCGTGATGCAAAGTACGACCTTCACGCAGTGGCACACGGATCAGCGTCTTTTTCGCCATTTCCGTTGCCTTGCGGATGGCTTCTGGCACTTCTCGGGCTTTACCGTGGCCAAAACCAACGCGGCCCTTCTGATCACCAACAACCACCAAAGCGGCAAATCCAAAACGGCGGCCACCCTTGACCACTTTTGCCACGCGGTTGATATGGACCAGCTTGTCCACAAATTCGCTATCGCGTTCTTCTCTATCTCTCATCGCACTTGGTGCCTTTAGCGTTTAAGCGGAACAGCCCGCTTTTTAGAAATTCAGTCCGCCTTCACGCGCGGCATCCGCCAGCGCCTTCACACGGCCATGGTAGATATATCCGCCACGGTCAAACACCACATCGGAAATTCCGGCCTTTTTGGCGCGGGCAGCAACCAGCTTACCCACCGCCGCAGCACCTTCAGAAGTGCCGCCGGATTTCACCTTGCCCTTGAGCTCGTTGTCGAGGGTTGAGGCTGATGCAACGGTTACACCGTTGATATCATCGATAACCTGAGCATAGATATTCTGGTTCGACCGGAATACCGACAACCGTGCACGGCCCTTTGAGCGGGCTTTCAATGCCCGTCTGACGCGCGCTACACGGCGGCTGGTTGTAGAATTGCTTGCCATTTGTCTAAATCCAAAATGCAGTTCGTTACTTCTTCTTACCTTCTTTGCGGAAGATATATTCATCAGCATATTTCACGCCCTTGCCCTTATAAGGCTCCGGCGGACGGTAAGCGCGGATTTCCGCGGCCACCTGGCCAACGCGTTGTTTATCAATGCCGGAAACGACGATTTCCGTCGGCTTTGGCACTTCTACAGTGATGCCTTCCGGCACCTTGTAGATCACTTCGTGACTATACCCAAGGGCTAGCTGAAGATCTTTTCCCTGAAGGTTGGCACGATAACCAACACCATTGATTTCAAGATTCTTCTTGAAACCTTCAGAGACGCCATCAACCAAGTTTGATATCACCGTGCGTGTCATGTCCCACATAGAACGGGAGCGCTTTGACTGATCGCGCGGATCGATCTTGATGCCGTCATCCTGCATTTTAACGAGCACATCTTCGACAATCGCCGCCGAAAGCTCGCCTTTTGGTCCCTTTACCGTAACTGAACCGTCTTTAATATCGACAGTAACGCCGGAAGGCACCGTGATTGCTTTTTTACCAATACGAGACATGACTACTACCTAACAGGTCTCTTTCATTCTGAGCGCTTTAGCACCCGGTTCAATTCGTGTGAAGTTCACACACAGCCTAGAAGACTGTGCACAAAACCTCGCCACCGACATTCTGGTTACGTGCCTCACCATCTGACATCACGCCTTTAGACGTGGACAGAATGGAAATGCCCAAACCATTGTAAACAGTCGGCAGATTGTCGACACCGGCATATACCCGCCGGCCTGGCGTCGAAACACGGTGGATCTCGCGGATCACCGGTTCGCCTTCGAAATACTTAAGCTCAACTTCGAACTCAGATTTGCCGCTGCCGTGGTCAATTTTTGCAAAACCGCGAATGAAGCCTTCCGACTCCAGCACATCAAGCAAATTTCCACGGATCTTTGAAGCTGGTGTCGCCACCTTCGACTTACCGCGCATCTGTGCATTACGGATGCGGGTTAGCATATCAGCGATTGGATCTGTCATGCTCATCTTATCAGCACTCCTTACCAGCTCGACTTGACCATGCCTGGAATACGTCCAGACGAAGTCAATTCACGCAGGGCAATACGGGACATACGCAGTTTGCGATAGTAGCCGCGTGGGCGGCCGGTTAATTCGCAACGGTTGCGGATGCGGTTTGGCGATGAATTGCGCGGTAACTGCGCCAGTTTAAGGCGGGCAGCAAAACGCTCTTCCATCGGCAGGGTTGAATCATTAGCAATTGCTTTGAGCCGGGCGCGGCGGGCAGCAAATTTCTTTGCCAACTTGCGACGCTTGTCGTTTCTCTCAATTGCACTCTTCTTTGCCATCTTCTGTGCTCTCCGGTCTCTTTAAGCAGCAAACTGCTTGCTCTCGCGCCGCACACCTTCGCGGAACGGGAAATTAAATGCTTTCAGCAAGGCGCGCGCTTCGTCGTCGCTTTTGGCTGTCGTCGCAATCACAATATCAAGGCCCCAGACCTGATCGACTTTGTCATAGTCAATTTCTGGAAAAATGATGTGTTCCTTGATGCCCATTGCGTAGTTGCCATTGCCATCGAATGAATTCGGCGACAAGCCACGGAAGTCACGTACACGCGGCATTGCAACCGTAACCAAACGGTCAAGAAATTCATACATACGCGTCCGGCGCAATGTGACCTTGCAGCCAATTTCCATGCCTTCGCGCAGCTTGAAGGTTGCGATTGATTTGCGCGCTTTTGTGACGACCGCTTTCTGGCCGGCAATGCGCTCCATATCTTCAACAACCGAGCGGATGATTTTTGAATCACCAACCGCTTCGCCAACACCCATGTTCAACACTACCTTGTCGAGACCAGGTATCTGCATGTCATTGGTGTATTTAAATTCTTCACGCAATTTGCCCTTAATGACATTGTCATATTCGGTGCGCAAGCGTGGAATGTACTTGCCATCAGCCATCGATGACCTCCCCGGAACGCCGTGCAAAGCGGACCTTGTTACCGTCTTTTAAGTTTTTAAAGCCAACCCGGGTCGGCTTTCCGTCTTTTGGATCTTCCAGCGCAAGGTTGGAAAGATGAATAGGCATTTCCTTGGCAACAATGCCGCCTTCTTGCGCCTGTGTCTGGCGCTGATGGCGTTTGGCAGTGTTGATGCCCTGGACAAGTGCGCGGTCAGCAGTAGGAAGTACCTTAAGCACCTCCCCTGACCGGCCTTTGTCGCGACCGGACAAAACAACGACCTTGTCGCCCTTTTTAATCCGTGCAGCCATTACAGCACCTCCGGTGCAAGAGAAATAATCTTCATGTGGTTTTTGGCACGCAGTTCGCGTGGAACCGGGCCAAAAATACGGGTGCCAACAGGCTCGCCCTGATTATTGATCAACACAGCGGCATTACGGTCAAAACGAATTGCCGAACCGTCTCCACGCTGAATGTCCTTGGCGGTGCGAACAACCACAGCCTTCATCACGTTGCCCTTTTTGACGCGGCCCCGTGGAATGGCTTCCTTCACGGACACAACGATGATGTCGCCAACTGAAGCGTATCTACGCTTCGAGCCACCGAGAACCTTGATACACTGCACACGGCGCGCACCAGAGTTGTCTGCAACATCCAGATTTGTCTGCATCTGAATCATGACTTAACCCATTTCCTTTAAGGCGGACCGGCGAACCGCCGCCTCAGTCCTTAAAATTCACAAACCGTGGCGTCTATTAAGACGACAGGTTTTCAACAAGCATCCAGCTTTTCAGCTTAGACAATGGCCGGCATTCTTCTATCCGTACCAAATCACCCGTTTTGGCAGAATTTGCCTCATCGTGAGCATGGTATTTCTTCGTCCGCCGGACGGTTTTCTTTAACAGTGGGTGCGTAAAACGACGCTCAACCTTAACCACGACGGTCTTATCGGTCTTGTCGCCAACCACCACACCTTGCAGCACGCGCTTAGGCATTTGTGCTCTCCGAACTTATCGTTATGCGCTAGCAGGGGTCCGACGCGACTGCTGCATCGTTTTGATGCGGGCAATGTCGCGGCGAATCTTGCGAATACGCGCGGTGTTTTCAATTTGACCGGTCGCAGCCTGAAAGCGCAGATTGAACTGCTCTTTCTTCAGGCTAAGCAGCTCGTCACCAAGCTGATCGTCCGTCATTGCTCTTACGTCACTGGCCTTCATGGTCCTAGCTCGTCCTGTTATTCACCAAGGCGCGCAATAAAACGCGTCTTGATCGGAAGTTTCTGGGCGCCGAGGCGAAGAGCCTCACGGGCGATATCAGTCGGCACACCATCGATTTCAAAAATGATACGGCCTGGTTTGACACGGGCTGCCCAAAATTCTGGCGTTCCCTTGCCTTTACCCATACGTACTTCGGTCGGTTTCTTCGACACCGGCACGTCCGGGAAAATACGTATCCATACACGACCCGCACGTTTCATGTGGCGGGTAATCGCACGGCGGGCGGCTTCGATCTGACGCGCAGTAATACGCTCAGGTTCTAAGGCCTTGATGCCATAGGCGCCGAAATTCAAATCGGAACCACCTTTGGCTTTGCCTTTGATGCGTCCTTTGTGCGCTTTGCGGAACTTGGTGCGCTTAGGTTGCAGCATTGTTATCCACCTCAATCATCTCTTACTCACCATGCATTGTGCAGCGGGTGTGAATTCGTATCAGTTACCGGCGTCCGCCTTCGCGACGCGGTTGTGGCGGGCGACCGCCTTCTTGTGCTTCAAGCATGCGGCGCTCCTGTGCCGATGGATCATGTTCAAGGATTTCACCCTTAAACACCCAGCACTTGATGCCGATAATGCCATAAGCGGTTTTAGCTTCAGCAGTACCATAATCAATATCCGCACGCAGCGTATGCAGAGGTACCCGGCCTTCACGGTACCATTCAGTACGCGCAATTTCTGCACCACCCAAACGGCCGCCGCAATTGATGCGGATGCCAAGGGCACCGAGACGGATAGCAGACTGAACGGCCCGCTTCATGGCCCGGCGGAACGCAACACGGCGCTCAAGCTGCTGGGCAATGTTTTCTGCAACCAGGGTCGCGTCAAGTTCCGGCTTACGCACTTCGACGATGTTCAGATGAACCTCGGAAGTTGTCATGCTCGCAACTTTACGGCGCAAACGCTCAATATCTGCGCCCTTCTTGCCAATCACGACGCCAGGACGTGCAGAGTGAATAGTCACACGGCATTTCTTGTGCGGACGCTCAATGACAACGCGTGAGATACCGGCCTGACGGAGTTCTGTTTCAAGAAACTTGCGGATCTTGATGTCTTCGTGCAGCAGCTGGCCATATTCATGACCATCGGCGAACCAGCGGGAATCCCACGTCCGGTTGATGCCGAGCCGAAACCCGATTGGATTGACTTTATGGCCCATCAGGCGGCCTCCTCAACTTCTTTAAGAACAATAGTGATCTGGCTGAATGGCTTGAGGATCTTGCCGACCCGGCCACGAGCCCGCGGTTTCCAACGCTTCATCACCAGGTTCTTGCCTACATAAGCCTCAGACACCACCAGGGCATCAACATCCAGATCGTGGTTGTTTTCCGCATTGGCAATCGCTGATTCCAAACATTTCTTAACGTCAACAGCGATCCGCTTACGCGAGAAGCTCAGCTCAGCGAGAGCCTTCTCAGCGCGCATGCCGCGAATTGCGGTAGCGACCAGGTTGAGCTTTATCGGGCTAGTCCGCAAATTGCGGGCTACAGCCTTCGCTTCATTAGAAGCAAGAACCCGTTCTCTTGAACGCTTTCCCATGGCCTAGCTTCTCCTTGCTTTCTTGTCCGCCGCATGACCGTAATAGGTCCGGGTCGGAGAAAATTCGCCAAGCTTATGACCAACCATATCTTCGGTCACGAGAACCGGGATGTGCTTGTGGCCGTTATGAACCGCAAATGTCAAACCGACAAACTGCGGAAGAACCGTTGACCGGCGAGACCAGGTTTTGATTGCCTGACTACGACCTGATTCCCGCGCAGCATCTGCCTTTTTAAGCAAATACCCGTCGACAAACGGCCCTTTCCAAACTGAACGTGTCACGTCAGCTTCTCCTTACTTGCGCTTACGGCGCTGATGGCGCGAACGCACGATGAACTTATCAGTCGATTTATTGGACCGGGTCCGTTTACCCTTGGTAGGTTTACCCCACGGAGTAACCGGATGACGGCCACCTGAAGTACGCCCTTCACCACCACCATGCGGGTGATCGATCGGGTTCATAGCAACACCACGAACTTCTGGACGTTTGCCAAGCCAGCGTTTACGGCCAGCCTTGCCAAGATTGATGTTCTGATGATCAGGATTGGAAACCGCACCAACCGTTGCCATGCATTCCGCACGAACAAGGCGCGTTTCCCCGGATTTCAATCGCAGAATAGCATAACCTGCATCACGGCCAACCAGTTGAACATACGTGCCTGCAGAGCGTGCAATCTGACCACCTTTACCAGCTTTCATCTCCACGTTGTGGACAATCGTTCCGATAGGAAGGCTCGACAGAGGTGCCGCATTGCCAGGCTTCACGTCAACGTTTTTGCCTGAGATGACTTTGTCGCCTGCTGCCAAACGCTGTGGCGCCAGAATGTAGGACAATTCACCATCATCATACTTGATAAGCGCAATAAACGCTGTCCGGTTAGGATCATATTCGATCCGCTCGACAGTTGCAGCTATATCAAACTTGATGCGTTTGAAATCCACCTGGCGATAAGAACGCTTATGGCCACCGCCACGGCGACGCGCTGTAATACGGCCCTGATTATTGCGGCCGCCCTTCGACGTAAGCCCCTCGGTGAGGGTCTTAACGGGCTTGCCTTTGTAAAGGCCAGACCGCTCGACAATCACCAGATTTCTCTGGCTAGGCGTCGTTGGGTTAAATGTTTTCAAAGCCATTGTTTTAGAGCCCTGTGGTCACATCAATTGAGTGGCCCTCTTCGAGGGTCACGATTGCTTTCTTTACGTCACTCTGCTTGCCGACACGGCCGCGGAAACGCTTTACCTTGCCTTTACGCACCAGGGTGTTCACTGCCTTGACCTTAACTTCAAACAGTTTTTCAACTGCAGCTTTGATCTGCGGCTTTGTGGCTGTTTTAGCCACATTAAACATCACCTGATTGTACTCGGAAGCCATTGTCGACTTCTCGGTAATCACCGGCGAACGCAAGACGTCGTAGTGTTTTTCCATGCTCATTTGAACCGCGCCTCCAGCGCTTCAATCGCTGACTTTGTCAACACCAACTTGCGGCGGCGCAAAATGTCATAGACGTTGATGCCCTGAACCGGCAGCACATCGAGATTGATGATGTTGCGCGAGGCAAGAGCAAAATTCTTCGATACTTCAGAACCGTCAATCACCAGAACATGGTCAAGACCAAGTTTGCCAAGTAAATTTTTAAGATCCTTGGTTTTAGGTGCCTTCATTTCTGTGTCGCTGAGAACAATCAATTCACCAGCTGAAGCCTTGGCAGAAAGAGCATGACGCAATGCGAGCGCACGGACCTTCTTGGGCATCGCAGTCGAGTGGTCACGAGAGCGCGGCCCGAAAGCCTTACCGCCACCGCGATACTGAGGAACCTTTTTGTTGCCGTGACGGGCACGCCCGCCGCCCTTCTGATTACCCTGTTTAGCGCCAGAACCGCGTACATCGCCGCGTTCTTGCGTTTGATGGGTACCAGCACGACGCTTTGCGAGCTGATAGGACACCATACGGTGTAGCAAATCACGGCGCACTTCGAGGCCAAAGACGGCGTCAGGTAATTCAACCGAACCATCTTTTTTGGCTGCGAGGGTTTGTACGTCAAGTTTCATCGTTCAAACTCCCCTATTCTTTGCTGTCTGCAGCAGCGTCGTCCGCTGGTGCATCAGTTGCTGGTGTCTCAGCTGCGGCTTCTTCAGCCGGTGCAGCTGCCGTTGGTGCCGCGTTGGTGCGGAAAGCACCTGGAACCGGCGCATCTTCATGAAGCTTACGCTTCACTGCATCGCGAAGGAAAACCCATCCGCCCTTGGAACCAGGCACTGCGCCCTTCACCAGGATCAAACCGCGGTCAACATCTGTGCCAACAATCTGCAGGTTCTGGGTTGTTACCCGCTCTGCACCCATGTGGCCGGCCATTTTCTTGCCCTTGAACACCTTACCGGGGTCCTGACATTGACCTGTTGAACCATGCGAACGGTGAGAGATAGACACACCGTGCGAGGCACGCAGACCGCCAAAGTTGTGGCGTTTCATGGCACCGGCAAAACCTTTACCGATTGATGTGCCAACTGCATCCACGAACTGACCGGCAACGAAGTGATCCGCCGTAATTTCGGCACCCACATCGATGAGGTTGTCAGCAGACACCCTGAATTCTGCAAGTTTACGCTTCGGCTCAACTTTGGCTACTGCAAAGTGGCCGCGCTGAGCACGCGAAACGCGTTTGACCTTGGCCAAGCCTGAGCCTAGCTGCAGGGCTGTGTAGCCGTGCTTGTCTTCGGTCCTTTGAGCTACAACCTGGCAATTGTCCATTTTCAAGACGGTCACTGGAATGTGACGTCCATCATCGGAAAATACCCTGGTCATACCCAGTTTTTGTGTAATGACACCTGAACGCATGGGTCTCAAGTGCTCCCTTAAAGCTTGATCTCGACGTCAACACCGGCTGCCAGGTCGAGCTTCATAAGCGCGTCCACTGTCTGCGGGGTTGGGTCCACGATATCCAACAGACGCTTATGCGTCCGCGTTTCGAACTGTTCACGGCTTTTCTTGTCGATGTGCGGTCCGCGCAACACCGTGAATTTCTCAATCCGCGTTGGCAGCGGAATTGGCCCGCGAACCTGCGCGCCTGTGCGTTTTGCGGTGTTCACGATCTCCAGTGTGGAGGTGTCGAGAACCCGATGGTCAAACGCCTTGAGACGTATGCGGATATTTTGCCTTTGCATTGTCTTACAGTCCGTAAAGGCGGACGCGTCAGATGACGCGCCCTGTTAAACTACTCAATGATGTCGGAGACGACGCCGGCGCCGACGGTGCGGCCACCTTCGCGAATTGCGAAACGGAGTTTTTCTTCCATCGCAATCGGCACAATCAACTCAACATTCATCTCAACATTATCACCCGGCATCACCATTTCCGTA
>CAJQND010000143.1 GCA_905479595.1 uncultured Hyphomicrobiales bacterium | reverse complement strand
CAGTCGGGCAAATGGTTTAATGCCATCCAATACGGCGTGCGCCAGGAAGATTCCCAGATCGATTTCGATCAGGTGGAACAGTTGGCGAAAGAGCATAAACCAACGATTATTATCGCTGGTGGTTCGGCTTATCCCCGCATTATTGACTTCAAACGGTTCCGTGAAATCGCAGATATGGTGGGCGCCTACTTCCATGTAGACATGGCGCATTTCGCTGGCCTTGTTGCTGCTGGTGTACATCCAAGCCCGTTCCCACATGCCCATGTGGTAACAACCACTACCCACAAAACGTTGCGCGGCCCACGCGGTGGCATGATCCTCACCAACGATGAAGTCATCGCAAAAAAAATCAATTCAGCTATTTTTCCTGGGCTTCAGGGTGGCCCGCTAATGCACGTGATTGCTGCGAAGGCGGTAGCGTTCGGCGAAGCATTGCGCCCGGAGTTCAAGACTTATGCAATTGCGGTTGCCGAGAATGCTAAAGTGCTGGCATCGACGTTGCAGGATGGTGGGCTGGATATTGTCTCGGGTGGAACGGATACCCACGTGATGCTCGTTGATCTGCGCCCGAAAAAACTAACCGGCAATATCGCTGAAACCGCAATGGGGCGTGCGAACATCACCTGCAATAAAAACGGCGTTCCGTTTGACCCCGAAAAACCAACGATCACTTCCGGCGTGCGCCTCGGAACGCCAGCCGCGACGACCCGCGGATTTGGCACCGTTGAGTTTCGTATGGTTGGTGAAATGATCACCACAGTGCTAGATGGGTTGGTTGAAAATGGTGTCGAAGATAACCAAAAGGTCGAGGCAGCCGTGAAAGAGCAAGTGATTGCTTTGACGGACCGGTTTCCGATCTATAGCTAAAAATAAAGTTGGGGCTGAAACATGCGCTGTCCATATTGCGGAAATGGCGACACACAGGTGAAGGATTCACGTCCTAGCGAAGATAACACCACCATTCGCAGGCGGCGTTATTGCGCGGACTGTGGTGGCCGGTTCACCACTTTCGAGCGGGTTCAATTGCGTGAATTGACAGTGGTAAAACGCAATGGCCGCAGAGTGCCATTCGACCGTGAAAAACTGATGCGTTCGGTTTCGATCGCACTGCGCAAACGCCCGGTGGAGCCTGAACGTATTGAACGCATGGTTTCCGGCATGGTGCGCCAGCTTGAAAGTCGCGGTGAAAATGACGTGAAGGCGGAAACTGTCGGCAAGCTCGTTATGGAAGGCTTGCGGGTTCTGGACGATGTTGCCTATGTGCGATTTGCCTCGGTTTACAAAAACTTCCGCGAAGCCAAAGATTTCGAAGAGTTGCTGGGCGAACTATCTGGCGACGAAGATCACGATCAGTAATGTGTGCCAGTGACAAAGCGTTCATGAGACTGGCCCTCGCAGAGGGCAAAAAACATCTCGGCGCTACGGCGGAAAATCCTTCGGTCGGCTGTATCATCACAAACGATGGCGAAGTTGTTGGCCGCGCTGTTACGGGCATTGGCGGGCGTCCACATGCGGAAACGCAGGCGCTTGCTCAGGCCGGAGACCAGGCCAATGGTGCAACTGCTTATGTTACCCTTGAACCCTGCGCACATCATGGACAAACGCCACCCTGCGCAGAGGCGTTAATCGATGCTGGTGTTGCCCGCGTGGTGACTGCCGTGCAGGACCCGGACCCGCGCACAGCTGGCGATGGACACCGTGCGTTGCGCGCTGCCGGCATCGAGGTGGTTACCGGGGTTCTGGAAGATGAAGCACGCCGTGACCATGCCGGCTTTTTGTCGCGTATTGAACGCGGGCGGCCTTATACAATTCTGAAACTGGCAGTGTCGAAGGATGGCATGCTTTCTGCAGCACCGGGCAAACAGACGGCAATAACCGGTAAAGCCGCAAACGAACATGTGCATATGATGCGTGCCCAAGCCGATGCGATCATGATCGGGGCAGGGACTGCGCGGGTGGATGACCCGTCGCTGACATGCCGTCTTGAGGGCTATGAGGATCGCTCGCCGATCAGGGTTGTAATTGCCTCAGACCCGGGAAGTCTTAACACCTTGTCCATGCTCAAAACACGTGAGCAGATTCCGGTGTGGTTTCTGACACTCCACGACGGTCCCGACCATATCGTTTGTGCGAAAACCGCAAACGCTGCGGTGGATTTGAATGATGGCATGAAAATGCTCGCTGCCAGAGGTATCGGGCGTTTGATGGTGGAAGGCGGGGCTGAGATATCTTCTGGGCTGCTTGAATTGGATTTGATCGACGAAATTGTTTTGATCACAGGCCCGCAAAACCTCGGTGATGGCGGGGTTGCCGCACCGCTGGAACTTATTTCACCAGATAAATTCAACGAAACCGTCACGCTAGTGCTTGGCGATGACCGACTAACCACCTATGTAAGAGCGCAATGAGTAAAAGGTTTGTATCATGTTCACCGGATTGATCTCTGACATTGGCGAAGTTACCGCCACACGTTCAGGTGGTGATACCTGGATGAAGATCGCGTGCACCTATGACCCGGCGACCATCGAAATAGGTGCATCGATTTGCTGTGCCGGCACTTGTTTAACGGCAATTGAGGTTGGCGTAGAGGGTAACCGTTGCTGGTTTGCCGTGGAAGCGTCCAAGGAAACCCTCGATATGACCACCCTTGGCAATTGGGGCGAGGGAACACGGATTAACCTTGAACGTTCCTTGAAGTTCGGTGATGAACTCGGCGGCCATCTCGTTTCAGGCCATGTGGATGGGGTTTGCGAGATTGTCAGCCGCACGCCGGACGGAGATTCGGTGCGTTTTGTATTTCGAGCGCCCGAAGAGCTGGCGAAATTTATTGCCGCAAAAGGCTCTGTTGCCCTCAATGGAACATCTTTGACCGTCAATGAAGTTTCTGGCTGTGAGTTCGGCGTCAACATCATTCCCCACACGCTTCAGGTTACCACCTGGGGAGATGCCTTGCCTGGCGACAAGATCAACATTGAAATCGATATGCTGGCGCGCTATGTGGCGCGTCTTGCCGAGTTCCAGAAATGAGTATTTGAATGGAAACCCCCAAACTTCTTATCGTCGAAGCCCCTTACTATGCCGACATATCTGCAGAACTTGCTGCAGGTGCAATAGCAGCACTTGATGCAGCAGGTGCCAGCCACGAACGCATCGCAGTTACGGGCGCGCTCGAAATTCCTGGCGTGATCTCACTTGCAGCAGAGTGCGGGCGTTATGATGGTTATGTGGCGCTTGGATGTGTCATCCGCGGCGAAACTAGCCATTACGACATTGTTGCAGGTGAAAGTGCGCGCGCGTTAATGGCGCTAAGTTTGGATGGACTGCCAATAGGCAACGGTATCCTGACCTGCGACAATGGCGAGCAGGCCTTGGCACGGGCCAGGGTTTCAGAAAAGAACAAGGGCGCAGACGCGGCCAATGCCGCCTTGCGGATGATTGAAATCCGCGAGGAGATGTTCAGTGAAAGCTAAGCCATCAGCCCGGTCGGCAGCCCGTTTAGGGGCAGTGCAGGCACTTTACCAAATGGATATTGCACACACGGATTTGTCCGATGTGCTGGCGGAGTTCTCCTCGGTGCGCCTTGGTGAGGAGTTTGACGATGGTGAGTGTGGTGAAGCTGATTTGGACTTCCTCAAAAACCTGGTCAGAGGCGTCGTAAAAGAGCAGCTTGAGGTTGATCCACTGATTAATGATCATTTGGCGAGCGGTTGGAAACTGCAGCGCATTGATGCCACTTTGCGGGCTATTTTGCGCGCCGGGGCCTATGAGCTCAAACACCGTCTTGATGTGCCCGCCAAGGTGGCGATTTCAGAGTATATTGATGTGGCCAAGGCGTTTTTCTCCGGCGGTGAACCAAAGGTCGTCAATGGCGTTCTCGATAATCTTGCCCGTGAATTTGGCCGCGAGGGTGTGTGATTATCCACACCGTTACGAGTTCTGTGGGCGATACCTAGAAACTGCAACCGACTCGGCTTTCTTGGGTTAAATTCACCCAATGGCCGTTCGTAATCTCAAATTCGTTCACCTTCGGGTGCATTCTGCCTATTCCTTGCTGGAAGGCGCATTGCCGATCAAGCAGATCGCCAGCCTATGCCATGAATTCGCCATGCCTGCGATCGGGATTACCGACACCAACAACCTTTTTGGTGCGCTGGAGTTTTCCGAAACCATGGCGCAGGGCGGTATCCAGCCGATCACAGGATGCACATTGCATGTCGATTTTGCCCTGCCTGATGATGGCGAGGCTAAAGCCCCGGCTGGTGCGAACGCGGCAGAGTATTTTCGCCTGGCGTTGCTGGTAAAAGATGAGACCGGATACCAAAATCTGATGAAACTCGCGAGCCGGGCGCATCTTGAGCCGGCTGAGAACGAAGCGCCGCATGTTGATCTGGCGCAATTGCGTGAATTCTCCGCTGGTCTGATTTGCCTCACCGGTGGTTTGGGTGGTCCTGTCAATCTCGCGCTGGCCCACGGACAGAATGATCTCGCGCGAAACAGGCTTGCAACCCTGGCCGAGATTTATCCAGGCTGTCTGTATGTTGAACTACAGCGCCACGAGATGCCCGAAGAGCTGGATGCGGAAGCAGGCCTTGTAGATCTCGCATATGAGATGGAACTTCCGCTGGTTGCCACCAATGAGCCGTTTTTCCCCCGCGCTGGCGACTATGCGGCACATGACGCCCTGATCTGCATTGCGGATGGTGCAGTCGTAGCGGCAGATGAACGCCGCCAGCTTACCGGCGAGCATTTCTTCAAATCCCAGGAAGATATGGCAGCATTGTTTGCCGATCTTCCCGAGGCTGTTGAAAATACGGTCGAGATTGCTCAACGCTGTTCGTATCGTCCTTTGCCGCGCGACCCTATTTTGCCAACCTTTGTGGCAGGGATGGATGAAGCGGAAGAACTGCGACGCGTGGCAAAAGAAGGTCTGACCCAGCGCCTTGCAGCGCACGGCACAGCGCCCGGCCATGATGAAAAAGAGTATTTCGATAAGCTGGATTATGAGCTCGGCGTGATTATCCAAATGGATTTTCCAGGCTACTTCCTGATTGTTGCTGATTTTATTCGCTGGGCCAAAATTCAAGGCATCCCGGTTGGGCCTGGACGTGGATCGGGTGCCGGTTCGGTCGTTGCATGGTCGCTTACCATTACCGATCTTGACCCGCTGCGGTTCAATCTGATTTTTGAGCGCTTCCTGAACCCCGAACGGGTGTCCATGCCCGATTTCGATATCGATTTCTGTCAAGACCGACGCGATGAAGTCATTGCCTATGTTCAGCAGAAATATGGCGATGACCAGGTCGCACAGATCATCACCTTTGGTAAGTTGCAGGCCCGTGCGGTTTGTCGCGATGTGGGCCGGGTATTGCAAATGCCCTATGGCCAGGTCGACCGCCTGTGCAAGATGATCCCGAACAACCCGGCCAACCCGGTCACCCTGCAGGAAGCTCTGGATAGTGAACTGCAATTGCAGGAAGAGCGGCGCAGCGACGAGCAGGTGCAGCGGCTGCTCGATTTCGGGCTAAAACTGGAAGGCCTATACCGCCACGCGTCTACCCATGCGGCAGGCGTGGTGATCGGCGACCGCCCGCTTGAACAACTGGTGCCCATGTACCGCGACCCGCGTTCGCCCATGCCAGTTACCCAGTTCAATATGAAATGGGTGGAGAAGGCCGGGCTGGTGAAGTTCGACTTTCTTGGCCTGAAAACCCTCACTGTGCTGCAAAAAGCAGTTGAGTTGATCGCTCAGCGTGGTGGTGAGGTTGATCTCACCAACCTGCCGCTTGAAGACAAGGAAACGTTCGAGCTTTTGTGCCGTGGCGAGACGATTGGCGTGTTCCAGCTTGAAAGCTCAGGCATGAAGGACCTGATCCGCCGCGCCAAGCCTGGCAATATCGAGGATATTATCGCGCTGGTGGCCCTGTACCGTCCTGGCCCGATGGAAAACATTCCCAAATATGTTGCCGCCAAGCACGGAGAAGAAAAACCTGAGTTCCTGCACGAGCTGCTCACCCCAATCCTCGAAGACACTTATGGGGTGATTATCTATCAGGAGCAGGTGCTGCAAATCGCACAGGTGCTGGCCAATTATTCTTTGGGTGAAGCTGACCTGCTGCGCCGCGCCATGGGCAAGAAAATCAAGTCTGAAATGGACGAGCAGATGGCTCGTTTCGTGTCAGGTGCGGTGGAAAACAACGTTGAGAAGGCCAGGGCTGAGTTTATATTCGAACTGGTGGCCAAGTTCGCCGGTTACGGCTTTAACCGTGCCCATTCGGCAGCATATGGGTTTATCGCCTATCAAACCGCGTGGTTGAAAGCCAATCATCCGGTTGAGTTCATCGCCGCATCGATGACCCTGGATACGGGCAATACCGACAAGCTGGTGATTTTCAAGCAAGAAGCTGATCGAATGAAGTTGGTGGTCAACCCTCCGTCGATCAATCGCTCGGGAGCCGACTTTATTGTTGAGGATGGCGAAATCCATTACTCGCTCGCCGCGCTGAAAAACGTGGGCCGCGGCGCTGTTGAACACATTATAGAATTGCGCGATCAAGATGGCCCGTTCACTTCGCTAAACGACTTTGCCCAGCGCATCAGCCCGCGCATTGTGAACAAGCGTATGCTTGAAAATCTCGCCAAGGCAGGGGCCTTTGATGAGTTCAATGCCAACCGCCATCAGGTGGTGAAGGCGGTAGAGGCGATGCTGTCTGTTGCCGGGCGAATGGCGGAAGACCGTGAGGCCGGGCAAAACAGCCTGTTTGGCCTGGCGGATGGACCTGCTGAAGACCTTGCGTTGCCAGCAGCAATCGAGCCATGGCTACCAATGGAAAAACTGTCGGCAGAGTTTGAAGCCGTGGGCTTTTATGTTTCCGGCCATCCATTGGATGACTACATGAAGCCGCTGGCCAATATCGGGGTCGATACCTATGCGGCGTTTGCCCAGAAAGTCCTCACCAAGGGCGCAAGCGGCGGCAAACTTGCCGGTACATTGACGTATCGCCAGGAGCGGCGTTCGCGCAATGGCAACCGGTTTGCCTTTGTCGGGTTGTCCGATCCCACGGGCCAGTTTGAAGCAGTGGTTTTTGCAGACACGCTTGTACAGTTTCGTGATTTGCTGGAGCCGGGAAATGCATTGATTGTCCGGGTTGAGGCAGATGTCGACGGGGAAGACGTGCGCCTGCGTTTACAATCGGCAGAACCGCTTGAAAAAGCGGCGGAAAACATTGCCACTGGCATAAAGATCTTTGTCGAGAGGACCAACGCCCTCGAGTCCATCGCCACCCGCCTGACCAATGGCGGCAAGGCGCCAGTGAGCCTCGTTTTGCGCGTGGAAAAAGCCCGCGAAGTGGAAATCTCGCTCGGCAACAAATTCACAGTCACCCCGCAAATCAAAGCCGCCGTAAAAGCCATCCCCGGCGTAATTCACGTCGAAGATGTTTAGGGTAAGAACCGGTAATGGGCTCTTACCCTAGATGAGTTGCCTACTTCTCATGCATCTGGATGTTGGCGTTTTTGCGCAGGTTTTCGATAACTTGCGTATAGCGTTCGCTGGCCAGCAGCTGGCGGATCGGCTCGGAGACTTCTTCGAGCGGCGGCACAGGAACTTCGCGCGTGTTTTCGACTTTGATTACATGCCAGCCAAACTGGGTTTTAACTGGATCTTTTGAATAGGTGCCGGGTTTAAGTTTGAATACAACCGCATCAAATGCAGGCACCATGCGTCCAGGTCCAAAGAACCCGAGATCACCGCCATTTGGTCCGCTTGGTCCGGTCGATTTTTTCTTGGCGAGTTCAGCGAAATCCGCGCCATTGTCGAGTTCCTTGACCAAGGCTTTGGCTTCGGCTTCTGTCGGCACCAGAATATGGCGTGCCTGCACTTCAACTTCAGGTTTGAGTTTGGTAACTTCCTTGGTGTAGCGCGCTTTCACATCTGCTTCGGAAATCTTCTGGCGCACTTCTGAGTCCACATAAGAATCACGCAAGGCGCGAAGGTCGAGAAATTTGATGCGGCGCTTGTAAGCTTCAGTGTCGCGCACTCCGGAGCGTTCTGCAGCATTGGCAAGAAGATAGGTTTCAACCAGAACATTGATGATCTGCTTGCGACGATCTTTTTCCGGCATTTTTTCCAGGCTGCTGCCAAGTAAAACCTTGGCTAGCTCAAGATCTTTTTCCGTTAACGTATCGCCGTCCACGGTTGCGATCGGCTTATCTGCATCCTGTGCGGAAAGAGGCATTGGCAGGAATGCAGGAATAATCAGCGCTGAACCGATTAGGAGCGCGCCAAGGACGCGTTTATTGCGGGTAAATTCAAGTTTCATGACGAAGTCTTTCCTGTGTTGTGGCCAGCTTTACGCGACGCAGTGGTTTTATGCGGTTTGGTGGCGCTTTCGCATTAAAAAGCGGCAGGTCTGTGTTCTTGGGGTTGGTAACAAATCCAGATGCAAAAAGACAGCCTGTTTCGCCGCTTGCAATACCTGCAATTTGCGCCTATAAGCCGCGCCATCACACATGTGTGCGTACGGGCGGCTGCACCTTCTACATCATAGCAGTTTTGTCCATCCGGTGCCTCGTGGCCTTCATAGAGAAAGGCGCGAGCTCACAAACGCGCACAGAGGATTAACCGGAAAAGGAGTTATCGGCATGGCATTGCCAGAGTTCACTATGCGCCAGCTGCTGGAAGCAGGCGTTCACTTTGGTCACCAAAAACATCGCTGGAACCCGAAGATGGAAACCTTCATCTTTGGCGCGCGCAATGGGGTTCATATTATTGACCTCGCGCAGACCGTTCCTTTGTTACACCAGGCTCTTGTTACAGTGCGCGACGTGGTTGCTGCTGGCGGGCGGGTGTTGTTTGTCGGTACCAAGCGTGCCGCTGCTGAGACCATCGCAGTTGCTGCTGGCCAGTCGGCTCAGTACTACATGAACCACCGCTGGCTCGGTGGAACACTGACCAACTGGAAAACCATCTCCAATTCAATCAAGCGCCTTAAAACCCTTGAAGATATGCTGTCGCAAGACCAACAGCCCTTCACCAAGAAGGAACTTCTGGGTCTGACCCGTGAGCGCGACAAACTTGAAAAAGCACTTGGTGGTATCAAAGATATGGGCGGCGTGCCTGATCTGATGTTTGTCATCGATACCAACAAAGAAGCAATTGCAATCCAGGAAGCCAAAAAGCTTGGAATTCCGGTTGTGGCAATTGTCGATTCAAATTGTGATCCAGACGGTATTACCCATCCGATCCCAGGAAACGACGATGCAGCCCGTGCGATTGTGTTGTATTGCGATCTCATTGCCCGTTCTGCGCTGGATGGTATTTCTGAATCACAGGTAAGCTCCGGTGTTGATATCGGCGCGATGGCAGAGCCCGCACCAGAAGTTGTTCTGGCAGAAGTCGTTGTCGAGGAAGCGCCAGCTGCCCCTGTTGAAGCAGCACCGGCACCTGTCGAAGCAGCTCCGGCACCCGCTGAAGCAGCACCGGCACCGGTTGCAGAAGCAGCACCAGCACCCGCCGAAGCAGCACCAGCGCCCGTTGCAGAAGCAGATACACCTGCTGATGCCTACAAGGGCCTTGATGCTCCGAATGGCGAAGCTGATGATCTGAAAAAGATCACTGGCGTTGGTCCGGTTCTGGAAGAAAAACTTAACGGCTTGGGCATTTACCACTATTCCCAGATCGCCGCGTTTACCTTGCAGGAAATCGCCCAGATTGACGAAGCCCTGGCTTTCAAAGGTCGCATTGAGCGCGACAATTGGCTCGACCAAGCTGCAGAGCTCGTTAAAGGCTAACAAGTTTGAAACAAACGGTCCGGCCATGAGCGCTGGGCCATTCTTTGAAATCTAATGTGAACGAGGATAGTCATGGCTGAAATCACCGCAAAGCTGGTGAAGGAACTGCGCGACAAAAGCGGCGCAGGCATGATGGATTGCAAACAGGCACTGGTTGAAAACGACGGCGACGTGGATGCTGCTGTTGACTGGTTGCGCACCAAGGGTATTGCCAAAGCTGAAAAGAAATCTGGTCGTACTGCTGCGGAAGGTCTTGTTGGCGTATCATCTGAAGGGTCTAGCGGAGCAGTTGTGGAAGTGAATTCCGAAACTGATTTCGTCGCCCGCAACGACAAGTTCCAGGAAATGGTGGCAACCATTGCCGGGTTGGCTTTGTCTGCAAATGGTGATGTTGATGTTTTGAAGGCAACTGATTTTCCAGGCGCTGGCAAGAGTGTTGCTGATCACCTGACCGACGTGGTTGCAACCATCGGTGAAAACATGGCTGTGCGCCGCACCGCATCGCTTTCTGTCGAAAATGGTGTTGTGGCATCGTATGTGCACAATCAGGTTGCACCTGGTCTGGGCAAGATTGGTGTTCTCGTAGCACTTGAATCCACCGGGGATGCAGACAAGCTCGCAGCCCTTGGCAAGCAGATCGCAATGCACGTTGCTGCTACCAGCCCGCTGGCTGTGAGCACTGATGAGCTTGACCAGGATGTGGTTGAACGCGAACGCGCTGTGCTGGCTGAACAGGCCCGTGACAGCGGCAAGCCGGAAGAAGTGATCGCCAAGATGATCGAAGGCCGGTTGCGCAAGTTCTATGAAGAAGTTGTGCTACTGTCACAGACCTTCGTGATCGATGGTGAAAATACAGTCGGCAAGGCAGTGGAACTCGCTGCAAAAGACATAGGCGCGCCAGTCGCCGTCAAAGCTTTCGTGCGCTATGCGCTGGGCGAAGGCATTGAAAAGGAAGAATCTGATTTTGCAGCCGAAGTTGCTGCAGCGGTCGGTTCTTAGAAAAAACTCTGGGGTCATGACCCTAGGTTTACTGGCACAAAAGCCGGGGCGCGCGAATCGCGTGAGGGGCGTAAAAAGGCTCTGGCTTTATAGTCAGAGCCTTTTTGCTATCTGGCTGTATGCGGGTGCAAACATGTTGAGGAAAGATCTATGGCGAAGCTCGCCTATAAAAGAATTTTGCTGAAAGTGTCTGGCGAAGCCCTGATGGGCAAGCTTGGTCATGGCATTGACGTTGATGAAATCGCCAGAGTCGCCGGGGAAGTTGCTGAAGCACGCGAACTTGGCGCAGAGATTTGCATTGTTGTCGGTGGTGGAAATATTTTCCGCGGCATGGCGGGCGCTGCACAGGGCATGGACCGCGGTGAGGCCGATTATATCGGCATGCTCGCCACGGTGATGAACGCAATTGCCCTGCAAGGTGGATTGCGTCAGGCTGGCCTAGAAGCGCGCGCCATGTCAGCAATTCCGATGCCAACTGTATGCGAGCCGTTTACCCGGCCCGCCGCCTTAAACCATTTGGCGCAGGGCAGGGTGGTGATTTTTGCAGCCGGCACCGGTAATCCTTATTTCACCACAGATACCGCTGCTGCGTTGCGGGCGGCTGAAATGGGGTGTAATGCCTTGATGAAGGGTACCAGCGTTGATGGGGTTTATTCTGCTGACCCTAAAAAAGTGCCTGATGCCAAGCGCTATGAAAGCTTAAGCTATGGTGATGTGCTGGCGCAAAACCTTAAAATAATGGATGCGGCCGCTATTGCCCTTGCGCGCGATAACAACATACCGGTAATTGTTTTTTCGATCCGCGAGCCCGGGAATGTTGTTAAGATAGCTCAAGGCGAGGGAAAACATACTGTGATACTGGGATAGAACCCCCAATCAACACAGACGATAAATGAGCGTGGAGAAAGAAAATGGCAGACGAACCGCTGGACTTAACCGATATCGAATACAGAATGGATCGCGCCGTTGACGTGCTCAAAGAGGAATTTGGCGGCTTGCGCACCGGGCGTGCGTCGACCAGTTTGCTGGAGCCGATTACCGTGGATGCATACGGCTCGAAAATGCCGATGAACCAGGTCGGCAATATTTCTGTACCAGAAGCGCGCATGATCACCGTTCAGGTTTGGGACAAGGGCCTGGTTGGGGCGGTTGAGCGCGCGATCAGGGAATCAAGCCTTGGACTGAACCCGATGCCAGACGGCCAGTTGATCCGGGTGCCACTGCCCGAACTCACCCAGGAGCGTCGCATCGAGCTTTCGAAAGTTGCCGGTCAATATGCCGAGCAGGCACGGGTCGCCGTGCGTAATATTCGCAAACACGCCATGGATGCCCTTAAAAAGGCGGAAAAAGATAGTGAGATTGGCGAAGACCTACAACGAGACCTCGGCGATGAGGTGCAAAAACTCACAGATAGCTATGTAGGAAAAGTGGACGAGACACTGGCGCAAAAGGAAGAGGAAATCATTCAGGTCTAAGTACATTCTACCTGTACGGTCTGAAAATTCATTGGCATGAGCGTAAGCCCTTATAACATTGAAACGGCAACAAAGCCCGCCCGCGAGGGTGAGCTGGAGCCGCCTCGTCATGTTGCCATTATCATGGATGGTAATGGCCGCTGGGCAAAGCGCCGTTCCTTGCCGCGTTCTGCTGGGCACAAGCAAGGTGTCGAGGCGATAAGGCGCACGGTCAAAGCTGCGCTCGAACGCGGTATTGAGCATGTGACCTTGTACAGTTTTTCCTCTGAGAACTGGTCGCGGCCCGCCGATGAAGTTAAGTTCTTGCTGACCTTGCTGCACCGCTTCGTCCATCAGGATGTATCTGAACTGCACGCAGCCGGGGTTAAGGTCAACGTGATCGGGAACCGCGAAAACCACTCAGCCGATCTGGTTGAATTGATCGAGCGATCAGAGAAACTCACATCTGCCAATAAGGCGATGACCCTCAACATGGCATTCAATTACGGCAGCCGAGATGAACTAACGCGCGCCGCACGCCACCTTGCGCGCGAGGCAGCTGCTGGCCGGCTCGATCCAGAAACAATTGAAGAAGCCAGTATCGGCGAGGTTATCGATACCGCAGGCATTCCAGATCCTGATCTGGTTATCCGCACGTCTGGTGAGCAGAGACTATCAAATTTCCTCCTATGGCAATGCGCTTATGCAGAGCTGGTGTTTTTTGATGAACACTGGCCCGATTTCTCTATTGAGCATCTTGATCGTGCCATTGAAATTTATAACGGGCGTGAACGCCGGTTTGGTGGTGTAAAACTGGCCAGTGTGGCGCCAGCCTGATGAACGACACCACATCACCAGGAAAATGGCGCGACCTTGGGGTGCGCGCCGGAGCCGCCATTGCGTTGCTACCGGTGGTTATTTTCTGCATCTGGTATGGAGGTGTGGCTTATCTTGCCATGCTCATTCTAGCCGCCGGGCTGATGTCAAACGAGTGGTGCCGGCTGATTTATCCCGAACGTAACCGCAGCCTGCAAACCGCGTTGCATGGTTTGACGGTTCTGGCGGTAATACTTTGCCTGACACTGGGACTGGTGGCGACCGCCTGGTTGTTCCTTGTCATTGGCTGGGGAGCGAGCGTTGGGTTTGCATGGCGCTCAGCGCCAGACAGTTTTCCATGGGCGTGGTTTGGAATGCCTTACATCGCCCTGCCAATGGCGGCTCTCTACGTTTTGCGGGCCGACTCGCAATATGGGTTGATTGCGGTCATCTGGTTGTTCGCCGTTATTTGGTCGACGGATACCGGAGCATATTTTGCTGGCCGCATCTTTGGCGGGCCGAAACTTGCACCACGGTTCTCACCGAAGAAAACCTGGGCTGGGCTGGTGGGCGGGGCGCTTCTGGCAGCGGTTGCGAGTGGATTTATTACGTATTATTCCGGTCTGCCGGGAGGTGGTAAACTGGCAATGCTGGCAGCGCTTGCTGCAGTGATTTCCCAAGGTGGTGACATTTTCGAAAGTGCTGCCAAACGACGCTTTGGCGTGAAAGATTCAGGTGCAATTCTGCCGGGTCACGGCGGCATTCTCGACCGGGTAGACGGTTTGATTTTCGCTGCTGTTTTTTGCGCAATTTTGGGGTTGGCTCGTGGTGGCTTTGCCAATGCCGGCGCTGGATTGTTGATTTGGTAGGGCAAGGGAAAATCTGGTGAACACAATGACAAATTCGGCGCAAGCGCCAAGGCGGCTTACAATCCTTGGTGCAACCGGCTCCGTTGGTTGTTCGACCCTGGAAGTCGTTTTGCACAATCGTGAGCGCTTTGAAGTGGTCGCACTGGTTGGAAATACCAATATTTCCCTGCTCGCAGAACAAGCTGTAGCATGTAATGCCCAACTCGCAGTCACTGCTGATGAGACACGGCTGGGCGAGCTTAAAAATTTGCTCGCTGGCACAGGAATTGAAGTAGCGGCAGGAGATGCGGCGGTGATTGATGCTGCACAACGCCCTGCAGATATGGTTGTGGCGGCAATTGTCGGAGCTGCCGGGCTGAAGCCAACTCTGGCGGCCGCAGCGCAGGGCACCACAATTGCGCTCGCCAACAAAGAGTGCCTGGTTTGTGCTGGTGATGTGTTCTTGCGTGCTTTGCAAGCATCCGGCGCAAAATTATTACCCGTCGATTCTGAGCATAGTGCGGTTTACCAGGTGCTTGACCAGAACCAACCTGACCAGATTGATAAAATTATCCTCACAGCGTCAGGTGGCCCATTCCGCTCCTACGAACACGCACAGCTTGCATCGATTACACCTGACCAGGCTTTGAAGCATCCAAACTGGTCCATGGGGCCGAAAATTACCGTGGATTCTTCAACACTGATGAACAAGGGGCTCGAACTGATTGAGGCGTTTTACCTGTTTCCCGTGAGTGCCAACCAACTTGACGCCGTGATCCACCCGCAATCGATCGTTCATTCCATGGTGGCCTATAAGGACGGTTCTGTATTGGCACAAATGGGCGAGCCGGATATGAAAACCCCGATTGCTTATGCACTTGGCTGGCCAAACCGCATTCCAGCGCCGGTCAAGCGTCTCGATCTTGCCGCTTTGGGACAACTTACCTTTGAAGCGATAGACCGCACAAAGTTTCCTGCCGTTGCGCTTTGTTTAGGTTGCCTTGAGCGCGG
This sequence comes from uncultured Hyphomicrobiales bacterium, assembly GCA_905479595.1. GTDB lineage: Bacteria > Pseudomonadota > Alphaproteobacteria > Rhizobiales > CAJQND01 > CAJQND01. Next base: position 7,136 of record CAJQND010000143.1, on the reverse strand, counting down.
TGGCAGCGCTACAACGGTGATGAATGCAGCAAATGAAGTGGCGGTTGCCGAATTTTTGTCCAATAACGTTGCTTATCTGGGAATTACGCAGCTGGTAGACGCCACTCTTAACGCTGCGGAGAAGGATGGAATGATCGCTGAACTGCGATCTTTGGACGATGTTTCACATGCTGATTTGTATGGCCGGGAAAAAGCCACCGAACTGGCGCGGTCCTTGCAAAGCTAAGGTTTGAACATGCAGGGGCGTTCTGAAATGACGCACCCTGACTTGATTTACGACAACCAGAATGCCCGCCTGCCTTACATGCAGCATCTGGGCAAAGGAAAATAAGATGGAATTTCTCACGTCATCGTTTGAGTCGATCTACACCCTGCTGATTGGAACCATTCTGCCGTTTCTGTGCGTTCTGACAGTCATCGTGTTTGTGCACGAAATGGGACATTTTCTCGTGGCGCGATGGTGTGGGGTGAAAGTCGATGCTTTTTCCGTTGGGTTTGGCCGGGAAATTGCCGGATTTACCGATTCCAAGGGAACCCGGTGGAAAATTGGCTGGCTTCCGCTCGGCGGCTACGTGAAGTTTGCCGGTGATATGTCGGCGGCCAGTACACCTGATCGCGGTGCGCTTGAAGAAATGTCAGCTGCTGATCAAGCCAATTCGTTCCATCGCAAAAGCCTTGCCCAGCGCGCCGCCGTGGTCGCCGCAGGGCCGATTGCCAACTTTCTTCTGTCGATTTCGATTTTTGCGTTCATTGTTATGGTGATCGGGCGCGTTGTGACCTTGCCAATGGTTGATGACATCAAACCAGGCAGCGCAGCAGCTGACGCCGGTTTTCAGGTTGGCGACGTTGTGAAGTCGATTGACGGCGAGAAGATCGAAGATTTTTCAGACCTGCAGCGTATTGTGGCGGTTAGCAGCGGTAGTAGCCTCAAATTCGTGGTTGAACGCAAAGGGTCAGAAGTCAGCCTTGATGCAACGCCAAAATACCAGGAAGTTGATGATGGTTTCGGCAATAAGGTGAACCGTGCCCTGCTTGGAATTTCCCGCAAGAGGCGGAATGATGCTGTTGCCGAAAAATATGGCCCGGTGCGTGCTGTTGGTTACGGGGTAGAGCAAACCTGGTTCATAGCCAGTTCCACACTTAAGTATCTGTATGGCGTTGTCGCCGGGCGCGAAGACGCCAGCCAACTTGGCGGACCGATTCGTATTGCCGAGATGAGCGGGCAGGTTGCGACATATGGCTTTATAGCCTTGATGAACTTTGCTGCCCTTTTGTCGGTGAGTATAGGTTTGATTAACCTATTTCCCATACCGATGCTTGATGGCGGGCATCTTTTATATTACGGAATTGAAGCGGTTCTTGGGAAACCGCTAAGCGCGAAAATACAGGACTTTGGCTTCAGGGTGGGACTGGCCTTAGTTTTGCTGCTCATGTTGTTTGCAACATATAATGACATCCGCCCTAAAATCGACATTTTCTGAGCCTCAAAAAGGGGGTGAAAAAATGTTAAATGTTTGGTTTGCAAAGCAGATGAAACATCGTAAAAGGGGACCCGAAAGTTGTTTTGGGTACTGGAACGGGGCCAGTTGAGGGCTTATTATTTAAATGCGTTATAGAGTTGTTTTTATTGCGATTTTTTCGCTTTTCGTTGCGTTGCTAGGTGATTTCACCGGGAACTCGTCAGGGTTCGTGCAGCAAGCGCAGGCGCAGTCAGTTTCGCAGATCGTTGTGCAGGGAAACCAGCGCATTGAAGCGGAAACTGTGCGTTCTTACCTTCAAATCAACCCAGGAGATTCGTTTAATCCGGATCTTATCGACGAATCTTTGCAGAATTTGTTCCAGACCGGGCTTTTTTCTGATGTGCGGATCACCCGCAGCGGAAATAACCTGGTTGTGGTCGTCGAAGAGAACCCGATTATCAATCGCATTGCCTTTGAGGGTAATGGCGAGTTGAAGGACGAGGCGCTGACTAAAGAAGTTCAAATGCGCCCCCGTACTGTGTTTACCCGTGCTCGGGTTCAGGCGGATGTTGACCGTCTTGTAACGCTGTATCGCCGCTCTGGTCTGTTCAATGTTCAGATCGAGCCAAAGGTCATTCGCCTGACCCAAAACCGCATCGATCTGGTATTTGAGATCAATGAGGGCGAGAAAACCAATGTTGAAAGCATCAGCTTTATTGGTAACCGTAAGTTTTCCGATGGTCAGCTCGAAAGTGTGATTACAACTGCTGAATCCGCGTGGTGGAAGTTCTTCAGTTCTGCAGATACCTATGATCCTGACCGCCTCGAATATGACAAAGAACTGCTGCGTCGCCACTATGTGAATTCAGGCTTTGCTGATTTCCGCGTGTTGTCGGCAACCGCAGAACTTGCACCAAATGGCCAGGACTTCTTCATTGCCTTCACAGTTGAGGAAGGCGAAGAATATACCGTTGGAACGATCTCAGTGGACGCAGGCCAGACCGGGCTTGACCCTGTGTTGTTACGCTCGATTGTGCTTTTGGAAGAGGGCGAGATCTATGATGCCAGCGCAGTTGAAGCAACTGTTGAGCGCATGACAATCCGCGCCGGCCGTCTGGGCTTTGCCTTTGCGCAAGTGCAGCCAGATGTGCAGCGCGATGCCGAAGCGCGGACTATTAATGTCAGTTTCCAACTGAAGGAAGGCCCGCGGGTTTATATCGAGCGGATCGATATTGTCGGCAATGTGCGAACAATTGATAAGGTTATTCGGCGCCAGATTCGTCTTGTAGAGGGCGATGCCTACAATCGTGCACTCGTGGACCGTGCGCGGCGCAGAATTACGTCTCTTGATTACTTTGAAACTGTCGAGATCGTTGAACAACCCGGTAGCGCTCCAGACAAGATCGTTTTGATCGTCAAAGTCGCAGAAAAGTCGACTGGTACGCTGAACTTTAGTGCAGGGTATTCAACTTCTGAAAAGCTTATTGGTTCGGTGAGTGTTACCGAGCGCAACCTGCTTGGACGCGGTCAGATCGTCAATCTCTCAACCAGCCTAAGCTTTAAGCGCCAGTCGGTTGATTTCAGTTTTACCGAACCCTATTTTCTCGACCGTAACCTGTCGTTTGGTTTCGATGCGTTTGCCCTTAACACGGACAACCAAAGTGAAGCATCCTTTGATTCGCGCGAAACTGGCGGTGCGTTGCGCCTTGGATTCCCGGTTTCCCTGAACTCGCGCCTGAACACAAGGTACCAGTTCAACCACCGCAAGGTTTACAATGTTGACCCGAATGCGTCGCGTTATGTTCAAGAGCAGAAGGGCACAACCAATAAATCTTCAATTGGTGCGTCATATATCTATTCCACACTCAATAACCCACTCGAGCCCACCCGCGGTATTCGCGCGCTGATTGGTGCTGATTTGGCTGGCCTTGGCGGCGATGTCTACTATTACAAGGCAGATGCTTCATTGGCCTATTTCCACACAATCTATGAAGGTGTGGTGTTCATGGCCAAGGGCTCTGCCGGGTATATTGATGGCTGGAACAATGACGATGTGGCGCTGGTGGACAGATTCTATAAGGGTTCAAACAGCTTCCGCGGATTTGAAACTGCCGGTATCGGCCCACGCGCGACCGATACTCTTGCGCCTGGCGAAGATCCTAAGAATGGCGATGCACTTGGTGGCCGGGCTTATGCGATCGCTACCGCTGAAGTTACCTTCCCTCTGGGCTTGCCGGAAGCGTTTGGCTTACGTGGTGTGGTCTTCGGTGATGTTGGTTCTGTATTCCTGCCAGTTGACGAAGAAGATGTGAACTTCTGTAACTGCCTGCGCGCCTCTGTTGGCGCTGGCGTGTTGTGGAAATCTCCGTTCGGTCCGTTGCGCTTCGATTTCTCCCACGCGGTGATGAAGGAACGTTGGGACAGGACTGAAATCTTCCGCTTCGCTGCGGGCACGTCATTCTAACCACGCTGGCTGGGGTCTCGCACACCAGGGCGTAAACATCTGGATCATAGAGATATGAGCGATACCCCTGCAAAATCCGAATTGCAGAGCGTTGATATTGCGCGCATCATGGAAATGCTGCCGCACCGTTATCCGTTCCTGATGATTGACCGCATTGAAGAGATTGATGGCGCGCAATCTGGCGTCGGGATCAAGAATGTTACGTTCAACGAACCCCACTTTCAGGGCCATTTTCCAGGCAATCCGGTTTTTCCAGGCGTGTTGATGATTGAAGCCATGGCGCAGACTGCCGGTGGTTTGGTGATCAATGACCGTGGTGATGAGGGTGGTGACAAGGTGGTATTCTTTATGACCATCGACAAGGCTCGCTTTCGGCGTCCGGTGCGTCCTGGCGACACTCTGCGCTTGCCGGTAAAATTGCTGCGGGCACGTTCAAATGTGTGGAAGTATAAAGGTGAAGCCTGGGTCGGAGACAAGCTTGTGGCCGAAGCCGAAATAAGTGCGATGATTGCTGACGCACCAGAAATCTAGTCTGCTGAACCAGCATCACCCATAAAAAAGGGGCGCACAAAGCGCCCCAATTTTTTATCCGGATGCAGGTCTATCCGCGATCGTTAATCCCTTTGTACTCGCGCGCTTCCGGGCCAGTATAAAGCTGGCGCGGGCGGCCGATTTTCTGCTTTGGATCTTCGATCATTTCCTTCCATTGCGCAATCCAACCCACCGTGCGGGCAAGAGCGAACAACACCGTGAACATAGAGGTTGGGAAGCCCAATGCCTTCAACGTGATGCCGGAATAAAAGTCAATGTTAGGATAGAGCTTCTTTTCGATGAAGTATTCATCGTTCAGTGCGATGTGCTCCAGTTCCATGGCCACTTCAAGCAGCGGATCGTTGGAAATACCCATTGTCTGCAGCACTTCATGAGAAGTTTTCTGCATGATTTTTGCGCGTGGATCATAGTTTTTGTAGACCCGGTGGCCAAAACCCATGAGCCGGAACGGGTCATCTTTATCCTTCGCACGGCGGACATATTCCGGGATGTTTTTAACATCCCCGATCTCGCCGAGCATGGTCAGTGCGGCTTCGTTTGCGCCACCATGTGCCGGCCCCCAGAGGCAAGCAATGCCAGCGGCAATACACGCAAATGGATTTGCGCCAGACGAACCTGCAAGGCGCACTGTCGACGTTGAGGCGTTTTGCTCGTGGTCTGCATGGAGAATGAAGATACGGTCCATGGCGCGCGCCAGAACCGGATTTACCTCATAGTCTTCAGCAGGAACGGCAAAGCACATGTGCAAGAAGTTTGCTGCATAATCGAGATTATTGCGCGGATACACAAATGGCTGACCAATATGATACTTGAACGCCATGGCCGCAATTGTCGGCATCTTGGCAATCATCCGCCTGCTGGCGACTTCGCGCTGCCACGGGTCATTGATATCGGTTGAATCGTGGTAAAATGCTGAAAGGGCACCAACCATGCCGACCATCACCGCCATTGGATGCGCGTCGCGGCGGAAGCCGGTCAAAAAACGCTGCATCTGCTCATGGATCATCGTGTGATAGGTAACGGCGTTCTCAAACTCTTCACGCTGCGCGGTGGTTGGCAGATCGCCATAAAGCAGCAAATAACATGTTTCAATAAAATCGCCTTGTTCCGCCAGCTGTTCGATCGGGTAGCCGCGGTGTAGAAGAATGCCTTCGTCACCATCAATATATGTGATTTTTGATTCACATGCTGCTGTTGAGGTGAAGCCGGGATCGTAAGTAAATTTACCTGTTCGCCGGTACAGCGCTGTGATGTCTACGGCGTCTGGGCCAATTGATCCGTGGTACACTGGAAACTCGTTATCTTCGCCATCGGCACTGAGGGTTGCTGTATCGGACAAGGTATCGGTCATGCGAATGGCCTCTCTTTCGTTAAATTACCGGGCGGATTGCCGCTCTTGGATAATGACATCGCGTGCCAGATTTGCTGCACCTGACGTCGGCGGCGTGTAATGGGTAATGCATTACGATCAACGGGGCAAGTGCCCCAAAGTCGGAGTTGTGCACTGCAACAGCGCCAAAAAGCTTTCAGTTCCGCCAAAAACTACGCTTGTTTTGTGGGATTATAGGGCAAATCGTCCCTGCGTGTGTACATTATTGTGCAAAGCGGCAAAATCTGTGGAAATCAAGGATGAAATCCTTCAAAAATCATCTGGTCAGCAAACCGCGAAGCCCGAGACCGTTCATCTGTTGTGCGTACTGTCCAGGTTAGAACCGGCAGTCCCCGTGCCAGGAAGCGCCTAGATGGAGCACAGGGGAGATCCTGGACGTTTATCGCGGCAAAATGCGGGTCTGCATCGCCAAACTCCGCCATATGCCTGAGAGAGAGCCTGCGGGCCACTGGCAACAATTTGCGCCAGCCTTGCCCGATACGGAACTTCTCGGTGGTTAGTCCGCGCACCACCTGGGGGGCTTGGTTGCGAAGTATCGCAATACTGCGCGGATCGAACGACATCACGCCAACTGGCCCGGAATAGCTGTCCAGAACGGCGGCTACGCGCTTTTCCAATGGCCCAGGATTGCGCCAATTGGCCTTTAGCTCAATCAACAGTGTGGCCTTGCCATCTACCTGGTCGAGCAACTCGCCAAGGGTCTGAATACGGTCGCCGCAAGCGCGGAACTGGGCGCTTTGGATTTGAACTGTGGTTTGCTCCAGCAACTTGCCGGTGGATGTAGTCAGCCGATCAAGGGAGTAATCGTGAAAGACCACAGCCTCCCCATCACCTGTAAGCTGCAGATCAACTTCAATCGCGTAGCCACCAGCAAGCGCTGCTTCAACCGCGCATGAAGTGTTCTCGATAACGCCGTTTTCGGCATCATGTAGGCCGCGATGAGCAACCGGGCGGGCGATCAGCCAATCGAGCTGCCTCAGCCTGCCCGGTCGTGTTTGCATATGTATCAACCGATTTCGAATACAGCGTCGATTTCAACCGCCACATTGAGCGGCAGTGAACCTGCACCAAGTGCAAAGCGGGCATGTTTACCCTTGTCGCCCAGTGCTTCGACCATCAGGTCCGAGCAACCATTGATCACTTGCGGGTGCTGGGTAAAATCTGTTGTCGCATTCACAAACCCACCAAGCTTTACGCATTGCACTACCCGATCAAGATCGCCGCCGCAGGCAGCCTTCAACTGGGCCAGAATGTTAATGCCGCAAAGACG
>CAJQND010000142.1 GCA_905479595.1 uncultured Hyphomicrobiales bacterium | reverse complement strand
CAGATCAACAAGAAGGTATTCTTCTTCAATCCCAAGGGTGAAAGACGGTTCTTTAAAAGGCATATAAACTCCCCGAGCCGGAATGAACTGACACAGGTAAAGTATACAAACTCGCCCGAAACAGGAAAGCCCTCTTATGTCACACGCCTACCAGGTGAGCTGCGCCCCTGCACGCACGCCGAACACGCGGTTCGACCGGTGGCCAGAGAATGAGGCGCTCTTCAAATTCGTGCTCAACGCACCGGTAAACGCCAGGCGGTCATGTTCGCCAAAGAGCCCCCTGGTTACAACACCAATCGCAGAAAGCGACATGGCATGAGAGGCTTCAAAATTACCCCAGTTCACAGCGATACCAAAATTTTCTTCTGATGTGAGCGACGGGCTGACCATCGACATGGCCATGGCGATGCTCGCCTGGTTTTCACTCAAGGTATCAAATATTTGGCCACCATCGGTTGCCAGATTGCCGTCCGCATCCGAAGTCGCGACCTCCAGTGGTCCAGACTGTCGCGCTGCGCTGAGGCCAGACGTGATACCTGGTGCAGAATATGTATTGGCCGTGGTGCCAAAAACCTGCTGGTTTTGCAGTGAGGCCACCGCGCCGTTGCCGAATGCGGCAGAACCGTCGGCCCGGGCACTGGCGTTTTTCCCGATAACTGTCGCGTTATTTGCAACTGCTGAGGTGTTATCGCCAATGACGACATTACTATTGCCGGTCACGTTCACCTGTTCGCCAAGTGCCACGTTAGAATCGCCGGTCACATTGTTGTTCACGCCAGTCGAGACGTTATTACTGCCAACCACCGTGTTGGGATCGCCACCCACAAAATTGCCGCTGCCGGTCACCTGGTGGCCATAGCCAAGAACAGTGTTTTGAGTGCTGTCGGCTCCAATAACCGCGATACCTGTCCCAACGACCGTATTAGCACCACCAACATCGGTGACATTATAGGCACCAACTACAACATCTCTTTCGCCTGCCGCAGTGGACCCGGTGCCGTTCGCGATGGAATCTTTCGCAAGTGCCTTGGAATTTAACCCGGTAGCCATGGAATTTTCAGCAGTCGCCTGGGCATTAGTGCCCGTTGCGATGGCGTTAATTGCGGTGGCCTGCGCCTGCATACCTTGCGCAATTGCCGCTAACTGGGTGGCGAATGCACCGCTTCCCATGGCCATCGAGTTGTCGCCGGATGCATTGGCTTGCATACCTTGGGCAATAGCATTTAGTGCCGTCGCCTGGGCTTCAAATCCTTGCGCAATCGCTGCCATTTGCGTGGCCATTGCGCGAGTACCTGACGCTTGAGAATGATCACCTGATGCAGCAGCTTCGCGGCCTAACGCAGTAGCACCAAATGCACTGGCATCAGCTTTTGTGCCGATGGCCGTCGCGTGTTCTGCTGTGGAATTGGACATAAACCCGCTGGCAATGGAACCAAAACCAGACGCCGTGGCGTCTTTGCCCGTAGCAATGGATTGCTCGCCGGAAGCCTCTGCACCAGCACCGTTGGCAATCGCATTGACTTGGGATGCTTTGGAATCTTTCCCAATCGCAATTGCATGCACGCCAGATGCCTCCGCCAGCGTGCCAAGTGCGACCGAATGATGGGCAGAGGCGATCGCACTGGCGCCAGTTGCAATCGCGAATTCGGCACTGGCCAGTGCATTGGCACCTTGGGCAATCGCAAACTGGCTACTCGCCTTGGCGTTTACCCCTGTCGCTATCGTGTGGTCAGCCAGCGCGCGCGCATTCGTGCCCGTGGCAATTGAATTCAGCGAATTAGCTTGCGCGCCATTTCCTGAAGCTTGGGAATCAACGCCGGAGGCTTGCGCTTTGTTGCCGGTCGCAATCGCATTTTCGGCAGTGGCTTGGGCACCAGTTCCGCTGGCAATTGCGTTAGCGGAATCGGCCAGTGCATTTGTGCCAAAGGCCAGGGAGCCAACCCCTGATGCAATTGCGTTCGATCCAAAGGAACCGGCGTTTTCTGCAAGTGCCTGCGCTGTCGCGCCAATGGCAATCGCGTTCGCCGAATCTGCATTTGCACCGTTGCCCGAAGCAATGGCGTTGATCGCACTGGCCTTTGCCAAAAGACCCTGAGCGAGCGAATTCTCGCCCGTAGCTTCGGCATTATTGCCAAAAGCCATGGCATTCGTAGCATTCGCCAATGTGCCTCTGCCCATCACAATGGAATCAATACCCGAGGCTTCAGAATTCCACCCTTGGGCAATTGCATAGGTGTTAGTTGCTTTTGCCAACCGGCCCGTCGCTATAGCGCCTTGTCCTGAGGCCAGCGCCTGTTCGCCCTGCGCAATAGCATAGTCCATGGTTGCTTTTGCATTCGTGCCAGCGGCAATGGAATTTGCGCCAGTGGCTTGCGCGCCACTGCCGGTGGCGATGGCGTTGTTTTTGCTCGCAAGAGCCTTGCTACCCACGGCGATGGCATTATTGCCCTGCGCCTTGGCCTGATTACCATTGGCAATCGCGTTGGCACCGGTTGCTTCTGCTTTGTATCCAACGGCAATGGCATTGGTTTTGGTGGCCTGCGCTTGATAGCCCGTCGCGATACTGTTTAGCCCTGATGCTACCGAATTCGCCCCAATGGCTACCGCAAATTTGTTACTGGCGGCAGCACTCGTACCGATGGCAACAGCGTGGTTGGACGTGGATTGCGCGCCGGTACCAAGCGCCAACGAACCGTTGGACGTAGCATTGGAACTATTGCCAATAGCGATTGCGTTGACATGGCCTGTACTGGCTAGCGGCTCGCCATTGCCCAGGCCTGTAATCGACCCGCCACCAGCAGTAATGCCCGCACTGGTGCCGATAACGCTCAGATTACCATCAACATTGACATCACCCGTAACATCCAATGTGTCATCGATGGTTACATTGCCCGTGGAATTGAAAATGGCACCTTGAAGATCTGAGGTGCCTGCGTTGACAATGCCGCCTGCACCAAAAATACCTTTGTTGGCCGTCACAGTTCCGGTTGCTGTAATGTCGCCATTGACTTGCAAACCCGAGACACCGGATATCAATCCGGCATTGGTAATGCCACCATTGTTATTGTCGATGCCACCCGAAACGCTGGCCCCACCTGTAATGGTTGCTCCATCCGCAATGTTGGCTCCACCTGTAATGATTGCTCCATCCGCAATGCTGGTTCCACCTGTAATGGTGGCTCCGTCCGCAATGCTGGCCCCACCTGTAATGGTTGCTCCATCCGCAATGCTGGCTCCACCGGTGATGGTGGCTCCATCCGCAATGCTGGTTCCACCTTTAATGCTGGCTCCACCATCAAGGGTCGTAAGACCATCCACGGTCGCCGTGCCATGGACCACCAAATCATCGGCCGCATGGAGCGTACCATCTACACCAAGGCCATCTTGAAAGCGCGCGGTACCGCTTACATCCAAACCGGCATTATTTGAAATGCTCACAGTGCCAATAAAGTCTGTTTCGCATTCTGACAAACTCATCGCGGCATGACGCAATGCCAGGGCGCTATCACCTGCCGCATCCGCCTCGGCATCAAAGACAAGTCCGCCAATTTCAAGCCCTAACGCGGTGGCTGAAGACGCTTGTCCAACTATCGCAGCTGCAAGGGCAACTGCTTCAATTGTAGAACTGCCGGCAAGAACACCTGCTGCTGTTGCCGCGGCCACACTTCCAGGAATTCCCCCTGCGGTGGGGGCCGGAGCTACCCCATAAGCAACTGTCACAGCAAGTCCCGCTGACATGGCGCCGAACGCCACAGCACTTGCGGTGGCTGCAATTTCTTCAGCAACCAGACCGGTAGCTTCAGCAGCAACGGCAACACCTTCAGCCACGGTGGCAGCAACCGCGGCATCATGGGCCGATTGCGATTTGGAATCTTCCACCGCGTCGAACGCAATAATTGAGTTATTATATTGGTCCGCGCATGTCGCCCCACTCGCCACCTGATTGGTCGAGGGCGTTACCGGCGCTGGCGCTGCTGCCGGAGTTGCGAGAACCGGATTGGCCGCAAAAACCAGAACGGCTGTAACCGTGGTTAAAGAACTAAATGAATTGAGGCACCGTTTGAACATTTTCGAACTCCAAATGCATAATTGAAATATTTAGGAAAAAGCCGCGCGCCACAGGAAAACCCTGTGTTGAAAATAGGCTGAAAGTTGATTCTTGAATTTTGTGGGTATAGCCCGGAATTTAATCTCCCGTTGCCCATACCCAAGGCGTTGTAGAACGGTCGAGAACTCGCATAGCGTAATGAAGCGTCGAAAATGACACCAGGTAACTTACTGAAATATCTGGAAAAAAGTCTAATCATTACAATCCGGCACGAAGCAAGCGCTTCAAAATCTAGTTAGGTGCCAAATTGTCTGCGCCCGTTCCGGGCATCTTCATAGTGATGGCTATTTGGTAGCACTATGCGTTCTCAGACCCTCAATCTATAGATTAAAAAAGGAGGGGGCGTCAACAATTCCGTTATTTTCATAATTTCACCAGCATGTTTCCATCACCTTGTGATCCCGACAAGATTTGAAAGTTCCGGCATCCGGTTTGCCCATTTACCGGGATCAAGACAATCTAATGCCAATAACTGGCCATACTGAAAAGATCGCGCTATATACTCAACAAATTCTATGCGCTTTGAGGCGTATGGGAAATATTTTGTGTGAAAGGATGAGTTATGGCGCAGAACTGGACGCCCGAGAGCTGGCGCGGCAAGTCCGTGATCCAGATGCCGACTTATGAAGATGCCGAAAAACTTGATGCCGTAGAGGCAGAGCTTTCTACCTTTCCACCACTTGTATTTGCAGGTGAAGCGCGGAAGCTGAAACGCAAGCTTGCAAAAGTTTGCGAAGGAAAAGGGTTCCTGCTTCAGGGCGGAGACTGCGCGGAAAGCTTTGTTGAGCATTCAGCCGACAACATTCGCGACATGTTCCGGGTGTTCCTGCAAATGTCTGTAGTCCTAACATATGCGGCAGGCACGCCTGTGGTCAAAGTCGGGCGCATTGCCGGCCAGTTCGCCAAACCGCGCTCGTCAGACTTTGAAACAAAAGACGGCGTTGATCTCCCAAGCTATCGCGGTGACATCATCAATGGAATCGAGTTTGAAGAAGCGTCCCGGACCCCTGATCCAGAGCGCCAGCTGCAGGCATTTCGCCAGTCTGCCGCGACCCTTAACCTGATCCGCGCATTTGCCCAGGGTGGATATGCCAATCTGGAGCACGTGCACCGCTGGACCCTTGGGTTCCTGCGCGACAGCCCCGATAATGCCCAGTATGAAGCCCTGGCGGATCAGATATCCAAGACGCTTAACTTCATGAAGGCCTGCGGCATCAATGCCGATACGGTTCCTCAGCTTCGCCAGACAGAATTCTTCACGTCTCACGAGGCCCTTCTGCTTGGCTATGAGCAGGCGTTGACCCGCGTGGATTCAACTTCAGGCGACTGGTACGACACATCTGGCCACATGTTGTGGATCGGCGATCGGACCCGCCAACCGGACGGCGCGCATGTTGAATTTTTCCGTGGCATTCAAAACCCGATCGGCATGAAATGCGGGCCCAGCATGGACCCTGAAGAATTGTTGCAGCTTTGCGATATTCTAAACCCGGAAAATGAAGCCGGCCGTCTAACGCTGATCGCGCGTTTCGGTGTTGATAATGTCGAGAAGTATCTGCCACCGCTTATTCGCGCGATTGAACGCGAAGGCAAAAAGGTTGTGTGGTCCTGTGATCCGATGCATGGCAACACGATCAAGGCATCCACCGGTTACAAAACGCGGCCCTTTGACCGGGTACTGGGCGAAGTGCGCTCGTTCATGGCAGTGCACCAGGCCGAAGGCACCCACCCGGGCGGCATTCATGTGGAAATGACCGGTAAGAACGTGACCGAATGCACTGGTGGTGCACGCGATGTATCTGAAGATGATTTATCGGACCGCTATCACACCCATTGTGACCCGCGTCTCAATGCCACCCAGTCGCTAGAACTGGCGTTCCTGGTGGCGGAAGAATTGAAAAAGCAAAAAACCGCAGATGACGGCGACTTCTCGGTAGACGCTGCGGAATAATTAAAACCGCGCCTCAGTTTTCTGGGGTGCGGTTTTCGCTTTGCCCAAGTTGTCCGAGGGCAGCTTCTACCATGACACTCCAATCGTGGTTGATATCGGAGTAATCGATCATTCCATCTCCGGCGGCTTCCAGCATGTTTTGGGTTGGCACCCGCATGGCCGCGATTGCAACACACGCCTCATCTTCATAACGCCGCCAATCGGCATTCTTTCCGTGGGTTTTGGCCAGCGCCCGCGCGACTTTTTCGACAAGTGTTTCAGGGCTTACCATATCCATACGCTCCAAACTGTCCGCATTTGCGGCACTCGAGGGAGTATACGGGTACGGGTTTAGCAATGACAAGTCGGAGGTAACGTGAGGGCACTCAACTTATCTTGATTTCGACGGTTTTCGCAGGTTTAGCAGGTTTCCTGCCAAAATGAGTATTGCACCTGCAAACAGCCATACTTCCAACGGCTCGCTATAGAGCAGCCAGGCCAGCACGGCGGTTGCGGGCACACGCAAAAAGTCCAGCGTTACTACAAAGGACGCATCGGCGAGATGCATCGCCTTGGTCAAAAAGAAGTGGGAAACCCCTCCGGCTGCTCCCAGCAAAATGACCCAGGGCCACATTTCAGCGGTGATGGAAACCCAATAATAAAGTGCCGGTCCAATGGCGATAACAAACTGCACCGCGAACATGTAAAACACGACCGTCAGGGCGCTGTCTGTGCGTGAAAGTTCCTTTGTCATGGTCACGGACGCGCCAAATCCCGCCGCCGCATAAAGCACAATAAACACTGCCCAATGCACATCCACGGCGCCGGGCCTTAAAATCACCAGCACGCCGATAAAGCCGAGTGTAATGGCAAGGAAACGATTGGTGGTGATCCGCTCGCCCAGGAACAAGGCAGCAAAAATCGCCGTCCAGATAGGCATGGTGAATTCAATGGTTACAACTTGCGCCAATGGAATTAGCGAAATAGCGAGAAACCAGGAATACTGTGCGGTGAAGTGAATAAAATTTCTAACAATATGCAGTGACATCCGGTTGGTGTGGGCTGGTGTCCCGCCCCGTGCCAATACAATTGGCAAAGTGACCAGCAGACCAATGCCAGCCCGGATCAACATAATCTGAAAAACCGACATATTGGCCGAGATAAGCTCGCGCCCGGTAATGGCCATGCACAATAGTGCTACCAGCCACCCACCCATCCACAATGTTGCCCGAACCTGATTACTCATCACGCCGATCTATCAGGGATTTACCAGATGCGCCAACGGCAAAATACTGTATGGTCTGCGGCATCAAATCGTTACTCAGGAATTTCTCAATGCCACGTCAAGATCAATCTTTCCGCTTCACCCACATTGTTGCCCGCCGCCCCTCGCCGCGGGTTGTAGATGGCTTGCGCGCTGGTGATGTGGGGCCGCCTGATTTTGAAACTTTCGCAGCCCATCATGCCACTTACCTTCAAGCCCTTGAGGACGCCGGCGTGTACGTCACGGTGCTCGATGCGGATGACCGTTTCCCGGACTCGGTGTTTGTCGAAGACGCCGCCCTGTGCCTGCCGGAAGGCGCTGTGGTCATGCGCCCCGGTGCACCTTCAAGGCTCGGGGAAGCGGTTTTGATGGCTGAGACGCTTAAGGATTTTTACGCCAATATCGCTGAAATCGCCGCGCCCGGCTTTATCGAAGGCGGCGATATTCTGGTGAGTGACCGCGAAGTGCTCGTAGGTCTGTCTGAGCGAACCAATGAAGAAGGCTTCAATCAGCTTGCCAAAATCGTCGCCCAATGGGGATACAAGGCACGCATGCTGCAAACGCCTGAAGGCGTCCTCCATTTCAAAACTGATTGCGGATTGCTTGATGGCGAAACCATTCTTGCCACCTCACGCCTTGCGGCCAGCGGGTGTTTTGAAGGGTACAGAGTGCTTGAAATTCCCGAAGGTGAGGAAGCAGCCGCCAACGCCATCCGGGTCAACGATCACATGCTGCTTGCAGATGGCTTCCCCGGGACTGCCAAGCTGCTTCGCGATGCGGGATACACGGTCATAACCTTGCCAAACAGTGAGGCGGCGAAACTGGATGGCGGCCTTTCCTGCATGTCCTTGAGGTTTGCGCCTCGCTAACCAAATACCCAGCTAGGGTCAGGACCCATTAATAGTCTTCATTCTGCGCTGGCTGCAAAGCCTGCCAGCCAGGCGGAAAGACGCAAGATACCGCCCGGTTTTCAAGACTTTCCAACGAAGCAGGCAGGCTTTGCAGTC
>CAJQND010000141.1 GCA_905479595.1 uncultured Hyphomicrobiales bacterium | reverse complement strand
GCGGTTTCAATCGACTGGAGTGGATTTTTCGACTGAGATGTTACTCATCAATTTGTTCACATCCAGCTTTCGCCTGGCACGACCATTACGGATGCTGCGCTACAACAGATTTGGCGTGGTCACTGAGCGCCATTGTGCACCCCACAAAACGCACCATGCCCACCCCGCAAAACTCCTTTAAATGTGCGATAACGCATAAGGTATTTCGGTCCTATCGACTGCCCCACTGCGAAGGCGCTAAGCGCCTGCCCGATGTGTGATAACGCAAAAAACAAACATAACATTTTCTGTATTTTACTCTCGACCGCTCGACCGCTCGATGGCTTGATCCCAAATACGCAGATCCACATTTTCCACTTCAACGCCAAAGCTGGCCGCTACCCGAGTTTAACGATCATCAACCGGATTCAAGCGACTGGCTGAGTTGCGGAAAATACTGGCGTTCTCGTCAATAACTAGAGCGACCATTACAGCTCACTATTGTTATCCTTTCGTTCTCCTGGGAGACCTGTCCCAACCCATTCTGGCGGCCAATAAAAGTGTTGGCCCAAGGGCCAAAAGTATGTGATATCTGAAAACAATACGCCAAAAACAAAAGGTTCCAAAATGCTGCGCTCGATCTGCCTTTCAGTGGTTTACACCTGTGTTCTTGCGAGTGGCGCTTTTTCTGAAACGCTTTCCGGCACTGTTGTAATCGGTAAAAACGGTGTGCCTGCCTCCATTGAGCTTTTCGTGTCCCAACCTGATCAAGAGCCAGTTTCGTTAGGGTCAACTGCGTCTGACAGCAATGGGGCCTTCAAGCTCGAGTTCGATGCGCCTGACGTCCGCCGCGGAACAGTGACATATGCTGTTGCAACGTCGGGGGATAAGTTGCAGCTCATGGCCGCCACACATGGTCAGCTGCCCAGTGAAATTGTCTTATCTCCCCTGACCACTGTCGGTTCAGTATGGCCATTGAATGCGTTCGTTTCCGAGGGTGGCATTTCAGGCCCAGAACTTGGTTTGCAAGCAGGTGCAATGAATGTTTCCAATCTTTCCAACGTGGCAACCGGTAGTTGGGGTGACCGTATTGTTGATGGGATCAACGCGTGGTCGGGCACGTCGCTGGCACGAATGAACACACTCGCCAACTTAGTGGCTCTTTGCGGAGCGAACGGGAAAGAAGACGGCTGCTTGCAGTTTCTGAAGCTAGCAAATGCCGATAATACGTTGCAGGCCCTATCGAACATAGCTAAGTCACCGCACACTAATGCTTCTGACTTATTCAAACTTTTCGAAACGCAGTGGCCCGCTCCTCAAGGTAGGGAGCGTCTCAGTGCTCCCTATGTGCCATATCTTAACTATCAGCCTAGTAGCTTCGCGCTGATGGTGCGCTTTGCAGGAGGCGGCCTCTATGCTCCCGGTAAACTCCATATTGATGCGGATGGTAATATTTGGAGCGGCCAGAACTGGATGCCAGGCAGTCAGTCGAGTGTTTTTGCAGGCATAGGCGGAGGAACTGTCAAAACAGATCCTGCGGGCAATCCGCTTTCCCCACCAATCACGGGTTACGCGAGTGTAGCAGTGGATGGTATTGGGTGGGGAACGGGGATTTCTCAAAATGGCGTCTGGGTGACTGGTTTTGACGGACGCGTAGGCGTTTACGATTTTGACGGATCCCCTCTAGTGCCTGAAACTGGTGCTGTGATTGATGGGGATAACGGCGGATTGCAAGGGGTTGGAACTTCGCAAAACGGGGACGTCTGGATCGCAGATTCAACCAAGAATCAAATGCTCTATTTTCCCAAGGGGGATCCCACCTCGGGTCGGGTTGTCCAGGTTGAAGGGTTGGCTGGTCCCTTTGGTGTCGTCGTTGACAAAAACGACCGCGTTTGGGTGAGCAATTCCAAAGGAAACGCTGTCACCACTTTCCTGTCGGATGATCCAGGTCTGGCTGAAAACATCACAGTTGGCATCGGCGTTCGAGGCATTGCTGCGGATTTGGATGGTAACATTTGGGTGGTCAGCAACATGACCCCCGGCTTTCCCATCGCACAAATCCCTGATGGGGCCAGTATTATGGATGAGTTCCGCTTGGCTTATCTTAATCTGCTAAAAAATGCAGACCAGCTCCCGACCGGGACATTGCATATGATTTCTCAGAAAGACGGAAAATGGGTCGCGACTGATTATTCGAGTCCTGCGGTTAACGTTCCATGGGGCATGACGGTGGATGGTAACGGTAATCTTTGGTTTGGAAACTTTGTTGGGCAAAGTGTGGTCCACATTTGTGGTGTAAGGATAGAGACTTGTCCTGATGGCGTCAAAACAGGCGAGGTGGTCGCAAACTTCACCTCAGGTGTCATTGAACTTGTGACTGATGCTATCGTGGATAGCGCAGGGACGGTTTGGGCTGCCAATAACTGGAATAACGGCGCGGTGATCGCACAAACCGACAAATCCGAGGAGAAATCCACCTGGGGCGGTGGTTTCGGAATGGTCGCCATATACGGTGGATTGGCAGGCCCAGTTAAAACCCCTCTTCTCGGCGTTGTCGAACCACTGCAATAGGATTCTGTGTTCAGGATAGTAAACTCATGCTCATCACGCAACCGCTCGAAGATCCGTTTCGAGGTGTGCTTCTGCTTATCGGGAACTTGCTTATCCGCCTCAAGGATCTGATCAATGATCCCCGTAAACCCATCAAGCTTCAGGCGCCTAATTGGCTGGCTACGTCGGTACCCAGGCGGTACCTAAAAAATCAACATCTTCTCAACTGTGCGGCGGGCAATCCCGAATACCCGAGCCGCTTCCCGACGGCTCATGCCCTCAATCAAAACAGCGTGACGAACGCGCCCATACAAATCCACTCGCTTCATCCTCGCTCCCCGTCAAAACGAAGAGCTTATCAGGGGAGAAAAACAAATCCCGCCAACAGAAAAAATTAACTGTTCAAGTGGTGATGTATTGCACCGGTGTTCTCATAAGGTCAGAGGCGGCAAGCCAACCCAGCTGAGCTCAGCTCAGCTCAGCTCAGCTCAGACGCGATCATGGCCTCATAATATGGGTATTTTTGGATAATTTTATGGATATCTGACCACAGGCCTTGCATTTATGGGTATTTTTGGGTAAATATATGGGTATGACTCTAAATACCGAATCTATGACGATCACGCAAGAAACCCTATCGCTCATCGCAGAAATTGATGAATTCAAGGGCGCTTGGAGGGCGTTCGGGACACTCGCCCCGGAACGGCTATCTGCCTTGCGTAAAGTTGCTACAATTGAAAGCATCGGTTCCTCAACAAGAATTGAAGGCAGTAAGCTCTCCGACAATGAGGTTGAGAGGCTTTTAGCGAACCTTGAGATCAAGAAATTTGAAACGCGGGATGAACAGGAAGTCGCCGGATACGCCGAAGTCATGGAGACTGTCTTTACCCATGCTGACGCAATTGACCTGACAGAAAATCACATCAAGCAATTTCACCGTGACATTCTTATCCACAGCACCAAAGATGAGCGTCACCGGGGTAACTACAAGACCAATCCCAATTCTGTCAGCGCTTTTGATGCAGATGGGAACGTGATTGGCGTCGTCTTTAGAACTGCAACGCCGTTCGACACACCACGGCTCATGTCAGAACTTGTGGAATGGACAAAAAATTCATTGGAGGAAGACCTACTTCATCCGCTTCTGGTTACCGCGATCTTCACTGTTGTCTTTCTGGAGATTCATCCTTTTCAGGACGGAAATGGCAGAATCTCACGCATTTTGACCACACTCCTGCTACTACGCTGCGGATATGCCTATGTACCATACAGCTCACTGGAAAGCGTGATCGAAAAAACCAAGGAAAGTTACTATATTGCTCTGCGTCGCACCCAAGGCACAATTCGCAGCGGTTCACCCGAATGGCAGCCATGGATCCTATATTTCCTTTGTTCCTTACAGCAACAGAAGAAAAATCTAGAAAAGAAAATCGAACGCGAGCGGCTTGTAATAGACAAGCTGCCTGAACTTTCCGTTCAGATACTTGAACTGGCCAAAGAGCACGGCAAGATCACAATTGGACAAGTGGTGACTATCACGAGCGCCAACCGCAATACTGTCAAAAAACACCTTCAGTCTCTAGTTTCCACGAACCATTTGGCGCAACATGGGACGGGCAAAGGCACTTGGTACGGGCGAAAATAAACACGGCGTTGGAAGACAACGAAAATGTCAGAGGACGGGACCTGTCAACGGCTTGGTGCAAAAAACCGATCAGAACAAGAGTGCGGAAGGAATCGCAGCAGCTAAACTTGACTCGGTAGCGCGTCGGCACAAGCTGGGACTGCGGACGACTTCAACAAGAGCGATGGATACAGCAAAACTGAAAATCATTCTGAATCCGTGAAGTGTTACCGTAAGGCTAGCGATCAGGCGAACGACTTTTCGGTTCGATGGCGTGCTTACTGAGTTTTAAGGTTGAACTTTCTGAATTCGTTTTATCCAGGGTTGTTTTCTTCCAGATTTTTGATTTACTTTTTGCGAAGAAAATTATTTCTGGTCTGAAATAACCACTCATTGATTTATGAAGTTCGACAATCAGAGTGCGGGACTTTTTTGAATACGTTGCTTGCGCTGAACCGCTACAACCCGTCTTCTCGTTCCCCGCAGAATCCCTGTGAATGTGTGATAACGCAAGAATCCAATGTGGCTCTGCTTCTTGAAATAATTTTCCTGGCCACGTAACGGTTTAGTCCCGAATGCGAAGATCCGCATTTTCCACATACCTCCCCACCACGTTAATCGAGCGCCATCCCCCTGCTGCCATGACCATGAGTATGTTGTGAAAACCGGTATTCGATAATCTGGAGGTATGGCTGCAGGACCAACTTCCAAAGATATCCGGCAAGTCGCCCCTGGCCAAAGCCATACGCTATGCATTGAGCCGGATGCCCAAGACCAGGCCCTATCTCGACAACGGGTTTCTGGAATTGGATAATAACACCGTCGAGCGCGCAATTAAGCCAGTGGCCCTTGGATGAAAAAATTGGACGTTTGCCGGATCACAGCGTGGTGGCAAAGCCATGGCCATCGCCTTTACCCTGATCGAAACCGCCAAACTCAATGGGGTTGATCCTCAAGCCTGGCTCACCGACGTCCTTAGCCGCTTCGCAGATCACAAGATCAACCGTCTTGATGAACTCACGCCTTGGCGTTACGCTCAGCCATGAGCGAAATAACAATTGACCCACCAGTCCAGGCGGGGGCATTGTCAGACGATCATCAATCCTGCGGTCGCCCTTTCCAAAAAGCGTATCGATGACAAATGAATATTCAAAACCCGTTTGCCAATTGCTGACATATGGTGGATACGCCTCAATTCAAAACTTAGGCGATGCATGGCCAAATTATCTTGAGCTTGGCCTCGCAGAAGAACACATTCCGGAACTGATTTGCATGATTTCGGACCAGGCTCTTAACAACGCCAGCGGTGATAGCGCTGAAGTCTGGGCTCCTTTGCATGCATGGCGAGCGCTTGGCCAGCTAAAAGCCGTTGAAGCATCGGAACCTTTGGTGCGTCTTTACGAGACCCTACCTGACGATGATTGGCTCTCACCAGAACTTCCAAAGGTTTTTTCCCTGATTGGTCCCGCTGCGATCCCTGCCATTCAGAGATACCTCTCCGACGATACCATTGATGAGTTTCTTAAAATTGGAGCACCGTCTTGCTTGGAAATGATCGCCCTCAATCACCCCGACAATCGTGATGACTGCATCGCCGTGCTTGGAGGGCAATTGTCGATCTACAAAACTAACGGCGATACCTTCAATGGGTTCCTAATAATGGCCCTGGTTCAGCTTCAAGCCAAGGATGCGATCAAAGTGATAAACGCGGCTTTTAAAGCTGACCTCGTAGATATTTCGGTTATGGGTGATCTTGAGGATGTGGAAATCGAATTGGGCCTCAGATCACACCGGGAAACGCCCCGGCCAAAAATGCAGTGGATTCGTGATTTACCCGGAATAGTCGGGGAGAACGAATGGAATTCAACCCTGGACAACTTCGCTCCGAATACGATCAACAACCCATTCAAACACACCGGTCGAAATGACCCATGCCCATGCGGATCTGGAAAAAAATTTAAGAAATGCTGTCTCAATTGACGTCACGCTAAAAATGCAAGGGCGTCATCACCGGACGGATACTTTAATTCGAACATGTGACCAACTTTGCTAGGAGTTTGAAGAGCCTAGAACGTCTCGCAAGAATGAAATTTCACACCAACCGTTTCACCATCTCTTCGGGCAATTTCACACGCGAACAGTAGTCTGGCATCAAACATCAGAAGCTTGAATTTTTGCGGCATCAGGGCAATATTTTCAATAGATAACTGGGCGCCAGACTCAGAAATATTTGTTACCCGGCAGTCGATCGCTTCAGAACTCGTTGAGGTAAGGATTCAGCTGCTCGAAGGCTCTGTGATCTTGGAACCGTGAAATTCCAGCTTCAGTCGGCGGTCGAAATCAACCCGCAAAGGAGACTTTCTACCTTCACCCGCCGGGTGACCTGGAGCACGTCATGTGGTGCGATGGGGCTGACTTTCGATGGACCAATTCGGAGGTCAGCGCATAAGAACAACCGTAAATTCGTCAACGCAGATACCATGTCCCAGCCAGGACGATGGCGAAGGTGAGATCGACGGAGGCTTTGCGACGCTAACTCGGCAAACGCGTTTCACACATTGAACCACCACCGTCCTTTGAAAGCCATAATGCGGAGGAGAACCTACCGCAAAGAGAACAGTGAACCCGGCAGGTAGCCGCTGCAAGAAAGAACCGCTTGACTAAATACCAGGAATTAGAGAACAGCCTCCGGACAAAACTGCCGTTCTTTTTGGTGAATTTAAAGTCTGCTTCTGACGATAATTTCAATGGCTCGACGCAACAGTGGGCTCAACAGGTGGACGCAAAACTTCAGTCTTTGAACAAAGATGGAGTGTTCATCATGAAGTATCGCCGCCGTAGCTATTATTCTGCTGCTCAACGTGCCGAGATCTGGGATCGCTGGCAACGCGGAGAGTCCATGAACTCAATTGGACGGTTGTTTGATCGCAAGTCTTCTTCGGTATTTTCTGTAATCTCACTAACCGGTGGTATTCGGCCTCCCGATCGTAAGCGCGCTCGTTTGGCCTTGA